>JASFOC010000350.1:0-3696 GCA_050116715.1 Gammaproteobacteria bacterium | reverse complement strand
GGTTGTCCTGAAATCCGGGGAGCGCCGGTTGAAGGTGTCGAGATCACGCACCATGGCGCTTTCGACAGTGAGGCGGCGCTTGGCTTTCTCGAAATCGATCAGCCGGATGTCCAGCGTGCCGTCGACCTCACCAATGAAAACGTGCTTTGGCAGGAAACAGTTTTGCTGGATCCGATGCCGGTGCATGTGACGTGCAATATCCGCCAGGCGGTGTATGTACTCGTGCCAGACGGGCTTGTCAGGCCAGCCATCCCGCACCCACTTTGCCACACACTCCTCGAATGACACATAGCCGGTCAGCTCGCGCGAGATCAGGATTGCACGCCGCTGACCGTCCACCACCCGCTCCGCAAAATACAGCACATCCAGCGTTGGCACATCACAAGCCTTCAGCATCTGCAGGTTCTCGAACTCCCGCCTGAAGGTCAGGATGCCCATGGACGGATGCAGCCAGCTGCGCGTGGTATGGTTCTGCTGACGCTTGATGAAGATGCCCTCGCGGCTGCCGTCAGGCAATGTCACTTCATGCCGCGACACCCCGCTCCAGCCGCCACGCCGCTGGTTCGGTTCTTCAAACCAGCCGATATCCAGCGCCCAAATCGACTCGAAGGTATCCAGTCCGTTGGTGCGGGCGATTGCTTCCCAGTCGCTGGCTACATAATCACGCATGGCAGTCACCACAATACAAACAAGATTTTCCGGCAGAGATGAAAATCGCGGCACGGCAGTGCACGGCACTACCCCAGACCCGCATCAGAAACGATAGGTCAGTTCAAATTCAGCCGCATACTTCTGACCGTCACTGGTCAGCCGGAATGGTGCACCCAGCTTGACATCCCACTTTTCTGCAAAGCTGTAAATCACCTCCGGTGCCAGGCTGAAGGCCGTGTAATCCTCGAAATCGTATTCAAGTATGCTCTCCAGCACGGGGGTAAAATTCCCGTATGCGTTGAACATGACGGCGCCGCTGGCATAGAGGATCTCGAAATTCACATCATCGCCGGTAACGTTGATATCATCAGTGTCCCTGAACATCACATAACGCAGGTTTCCCAGCAGGCTCATGGCACCATTGCGGATGTCGTCATCCAGCTTGAGACCCACCTGGAAGTTATATCCCGCGTGGTTGAAACGATCGATTTCCTCGCCATTGTAGTCCACATCCAGGGGCGAGATGCGTTTGCCCGCACCCGCCAGCCAGGCCGCATTCACACCCAGCCGGTCCTCGGCCCAGGAAAAACGCCGTTCGTAGATAACGGAGGGGAACTCCCGCACGCCGCCATAGCCCTCGACATCGACCGACTGGCCATCAGCAAAGTGCCCGGGCTTGCGGTACTCGCCGTCACCCTTGGTGTACAGCGGCGCAAGGATCTCGATTTGAGACACCTCGTTGACGGGGTAAGTGAAATCCAGCGTCACGCCATAGCCGTCGAAGTCATCCATTTCCTCCATGGGCTTGTCCTTGAAGAATTCGACCCGGGTATCCAGCGTCGGCGACTGGTAGATTTTTGCATGACGGGTGAATATCGGCTCCACCATGGCACCGGAGCCGGCCGCCGCTGCACTGCCGGCAGTGCCAGCCAGCACCCCGGGTACAAGCAGCCATGCCAGCCACAACTTGCCAGTTTTCTTCATTTCCCGGTCCTCGATCCGGTATGCTCGTCCCCGGGCGTGAGGGAAATGCGAGACAACCCGCCAGCTAAAGTGGCTGATTTTATCATAATTACCGGATTCAGCCCCACAGACACACTGCCGGTACCCGGCCTTTAATTGCCCCGGGTGCAAGCCGGAATGGATTACCCTTAGGCTATCGAGACAAGGACCTTCCCATGCTCCCGCCAGGCAGATCTGCCCCCATTACCGCTACGGAATTCGCGCAACTGCGTGCAGGCGCCCGGGTGCTGGAAAGCGACGCACGTGGCGAGAAAGTCCTGTTGACGCCCGACCGGTACATCATAAAACTGTTCTACCCCAGGCGGCGGTTTACCTCGGCCCGCATTTATCCCTACGCGATCCGTTTCTGGAATAATACGAAACGCCTGCAGGCCAGGGGGATTGCCACCGTTCAGTGCCAGCAGCTGCGCTATGACAGGCAGCAGCGACGCCACGTGATCACCTACCCCCTGCTGCCCGGCAGCACGCTCAGGGAGTGCCTGCAGGCGGATCACTGCGGTGACGAACATCTGGCAACCCTGGCCACTTTCATGGCAAGGCTGCATGCCAGCGGCATCCTGTTCCGTTCCATCCACCTCGGAAACATCCTGGTGCTGGAAGCCGGCGGATTCGGGCTGATCGACGTCGCTGACATGTCCATATGCCCCTGGCGGCTGGGCCTGATGAAGCGCGCCCGCAATTTCCGGCACCTGCTGCATGATCGCCGGGACAGGGAGATACTCGCCGGCTACGGCTACCGCCGCTTTCTCACAGAATACGAGGCCGCCGCCGCTATTTCCGGTTACCGCAGCAGACTGTTGAGGGCCCTGATCAGGCGCTACGCACCGGCATTTTCGTTCTGACTGCCGCCGGCGTCGCACCTTCCCTGCAGCGCGTGATAAAGCGCCAGGGTGCGTTCCAGCATCGCCTGCAGGGTATGCACCCTGACACCCTGCATCGAAGGCGGCGCCGTGTACCAGGCCTGCAGCCGCCCGATCATGGCGGCCACGTCAGCAGGCGGCACCGCCCCGGCAGGGAAATGCTGCCGCAATTGTTCACCCACACCGCCATGGGCATACCCGGCAACAGGAACTCGCAGGCTGAGGGCCTCATTCACGGTGCGGCCGAAGGCCTCCGGCTTGCGGGACAGCGATACGACGACGCCGGAGACCGCGAGAATATCGCGCATATCCGCGCGGAAGCCGGTCAGCGTAATCAGGCCGTCCAGACCGGCTGCCGCAATCCGGGCGCGCAGCGCCGCTGCTGCACCCCGCCGTCCCGGCGGCAGCTCGCCCACAACCAGCCCGTGAACCGGTACGCCACGGGCCGCGAGCCCGGCGATGACTTCGAGGAAATCATCGATGCCCTTCCTGCGGCTGATCCTGCCCGGCAAAGTGACAACATAGCGGTCCTGCAGCCCGGCATACTGCCGGTACCAGTCAGCCAGCCACCCGGGCTGCGGCCGATAACCCGGCGGAAACGCCGCCGGATCCACACCGCGCGGGATGACACTGATACGTGCCGGGTCCGTTCCGGGATAATGCTGCAGCAGGTAGTCGCGGGCCGCGCCGGACACGGCAATGACATGCTCGCCCCGGAGCATGACGCGACTGTAGGCATTCACCGAATTCAGGCCGTGCATCGTGGTGATGAAGCGTGGCCGCCCGGCCGGATCCATGCCCCGCCAGGCCAGCCAGGCCAGCCAGGCCGGCAAACGGGAGCGTGCATGCAGGATGTCGACGCCTTCCCTCTGCAACAGCCGGCGCAGGCGGGGAACATGGCGCAGGGCAAGCAGGGATTTATTGTCAATCGACCAGCGAAAATGTTCCGAACCGGCCGCCAGCAGACCCGGTACCAGCCGGCCGCCACTGGACATCACCAGCGATCGATGCCCGTGCCGAACCAGTGCCGCTGCGACTTCCAGGGTGCTGCGCTCGACACCACCGCCTTGCAGCGCGGGCAGGACCTGCAGCACCGTCAGGCGTCGGGCTATTCGCTCCCCCATCGCCTGCAGATCTGTTGCGCAACCCGGTTGGCCTCGTC
>JASFOC010000349.1:0-3702 GCA_050116715.1 Gammaproteobacteria bacterium | reverse complement strand
AGCCTGTCGACATAACGGTCTGCTGCGGCCTGCGCCACGCTATCGCCCTGCTCTGCAGCGTGGATAATCGCCCGCGCCGTCAGCTCCCGCGCAGCGCGTTCCCGGTAATCCAGTGCCAACCCCGGCCCCGATACCCAGGTCTCAATGCAGCCCCGCCTGCCGCAGTAGCACTTCCGTCCCGGCAACTCACCCGCCTGCGGCCACGGCAAGGGATTGTGCCCCCACTCTCCCGTAATTGCATTCGGGCCTGCCAGCAGTTTTCCGTTCACACAGATACCGCCGCCGGTACCGGTACCCAGTATCACGCCAAATACCACCGCCGCATTGCGTGCTGCGCCGTCTGTTGCCTCGGACAGGGTGAAGCAGTCGGCATCGTTGGCAAAACGCAGCGGCCGCTGCAGCATCACCTCCAGGTCCCGGCGCAGTGGTTGACCATTGAGACAGACGGAGTTCGAGTTCTTTACCCGCCCGGTCGCGTGGGAGAAGGCGCCCGGCATCCCGATACCCACACGGCACTGGCTGCCAACGCGCACCTCGAGCCTGCCGACCAGGTCAGCCAGCGCCTGCAGCGTTGCCGGGTAGTCACCGGCCGGTGTGGCAATACGCTCCCGAACAAGCTCTGCGCCGCGGCCATCCAGGACCAGCGCCTCGATCTTGGTGCCGCCCAGGTCGACACCTATGCGCAGACTGTTGTTGTTCATACGCGGTGAAACACCCGCAGTGTTCGTCATCTTTTTCCTACATGGTGCATGCCTGTCTCCGTAGTGCCGGCTTCCCCGCAATCAACGCACTCAAGGCAGCAGGCGACAGCACGGCCTGTCAGGTGCCTGTTCGTGTGACTGGCTGCAGGGGCTTCCACGTTCGGTGCTTTCATGCTGCCCACCGCTGCCCTGACACCATCGCGCGTACAGCCTCCTGGTAAGCTGTAAGTAGTTTCCCTGATAGCGCAGTCCCTGCCAGGCTTTTATCATGGCCCTGGCTGAAGGGGGGCACATTACGGCGGAACTCGAACCGCCGTTTTTTTGCCTGCAACAGGCTGCCGCTGATGGCGCAGCCGATATCAGGGACAGCCATGGGAAACCAGGTTGAAGGTACGGTCCCGGTCGGTACGGATACGCGTCATACCGGCATTTGCCACGTAGATGCGGTACATCACGGCAGGCGGCATTCCCAGCACATGCGCCATAATGGCACGGATGACGCCCGCGTGCGCAACCAGCAATACCCGCTGCCCCGCATAAGCCTGCGTCACCTGAGCCAGACCTGCCTGCACGCGGGCGGTAAAGTCATCCAGTGCCTCTGCACCCGGCGGACGATTGCAGACCGGATCCCGTAAAAACCGCGCCACCTGCCCGGGATCCTCTGCCTCGAGTTCCTGCCTTGTTCGACCTTCCCAGCGACCGAAACCGACTTCTGCGAAACGCGCATCGATCTGTACCGGCAACCCGTGTCGCTCGCCAAGCGCCGTGGCAAATGCGCAGCAGCGCTGCAGTGGTGAAGTCACGATTTGCTGCCAGTCGGCGCGGTCTCCGACTGCTTGCCACATTTGCTGCCAACCCTTTTCACTCAATGCATCGTCAAGCTTGCCACGGTAGCGCCGCCCGCCAAGCGGTTCGCCATGGCGCAGCAGGTCGATGTCGGTTTCCCTGTGTTCAGCAGGCATTAAATTCACCCGGCCTGCTGCGACTGCAACATGGCAAGCCGCTGCCGCAGGACATACCAGTCAAAGGCCGGCCCGGGATCAGTCTTGCGCCCGGGGGCCACATCACAGTGTCCTGCAATCCGCCCTGCGGAGAGATGCGGAAAGGTCTCGATGAGAACCTGCAGGACGGCGGCCAGCTGCGCATATTGCGCATCGGTATAGGCCTCGTCATCCTGACCTTCGAGTTCGACGCCGATCGAGAAATCATTGCAGGCGCTGCAACCCTCGTAACAGGATTCTCCGGCATGCCAGGCGCGCAGGTTAAACGGCACATACTGTACCAGTTCGCCATCCCGGCGAATCAGCAGGTGTGCAGAGACCTTGAGCCCGGCGATAGCGGTAAAATAGGGATGTGCAGCGGCATCGAGCCGGTTGGTAAACAGCTGGTCGATCTCCGGGCCGCCATAGTGGCCCGGCGGCAAGCTGATGCCGTGAATGACAACCAGTGAGATTTCACAGCCGGGAGGACGTGCGTCACAATTGGGTGACGCAACCTGGCGGGCTTGCAACAGTCGCTCTCCAGCGGGGTCAATTTTCATTTTCAGAGGCATTCCCTTCCACCGGGGAAAGTCCTGATGATACCCTGTTACCACCTTTCGTTGACAGGCAACCCTGTTGTTTTTCCTGTAATTAACCTGAGCCAGGGATACCCGCCGCAGTGACTGCCCATCGATCCCGCTGATCGGCTAGAATAGCCAACTTGATTTTCTGACAGATGTAACGGAGCCGTCGTGAAAAACGTAATTATCCCGATATTCCTCTCGCTGCTGGTATGCGGCACCGCCCTTGCCGAGACCCGCTATGTCAGTGACAACCTGGAAATTACCATGCGCAGCGGCAAGGGCACCAGCTACGGCATCATCCGCATGCTGCGCAGCGGCACACCGGTGGAGGTACTCGAAGAAGACAAGGATGCCGGTTATACCCAGGTTCGCGTCAAGGGCGGCAAGGAAGGCTGGGTCCTGTCACGTTTTCTGATGAAGGGCCGGGCAGCACGCGATCGCCTCGCGACAGCCGAGAAAAGCCTGGCGGAACTGGAACTGGAAAACCGCAAGATGGAAACCAGCATGACGGCACTGACTGGCGAGAAGGCGGCCCTGGTAAAACAACTGGAAAGCCTCGAGGGACAGACCCGCAACGTCAGCCAGGAGCTCTCGGAAATCAAGCGCACCGCCTCCAGCGCGCTGGCAATCGACTCGGAGAACAAGGAACTGAAAGGCCGGGTGGTATCGCTGGAGCGGCAGTTGCAAATCCTGCAACAGGAAAACGAGGGTCTCAGGGACCGAACCGCCCGCGACTGGTTCCTGGTAGGGGCCGGTGTTGTTCTGCTGGGTATTATCGTCGGCCTGATCATCCCGCGCATCCGCTGGCGCAAGAAGTCCAGCTGGGACACCTTCTAGCCAACATATGGCGCTCTCCGGCCCGGGTATGCCGGGCCGGGGATGATCACCGGCCTGTGTTCACTCGTCGGTGACACAGCCCTCCGAAGCATTGCGCACCAGTTTGATATATTTGTACAGCGTGCCGCGTGTCGCCTTGTAGGGGGGCATCTGCCAGTCACGGCGGCGCTGTTCCAGTTCGGCATCACTGAGGTCTACCGACAGGGTTTTCCGGTCGGCATCAATGCGGATCACATCGCCGTCGCGCAGCAGGCCAAGCGGTCCACCCTCCTGCGCCTCGGGCACGATATGCCCGATAATAAAACCGTGTGAACCGCCCGAGAAACGGCCGTCAGTCAACAGGGCGACATCCTTGCCTAGCCCCGCGCCCATGATTGCGGAAGTCGGCGTCAGCATCTCCGGCATACCGGGGCCGCCCTTGGGCCCCTCGTAACGGATCACCACCACGTCGCCCTTGCTGATTTGTCCGTCTTCGAGCGCCTTCAGCATATCCTCCTCGGCATCGAAGACCTTTGCGGGACCCGTGAACTGCATCCCCTCCTTGCCGGTAATCTTCGCCACAGAGCCGCCCGGCGCAAGATTGCCCTTGAGTATCTGGAT
>JASFOC010000348.1:0-3713 GCA_050116715.1 Gammaproteobacteria bacterium | reverse complement strand
CACGATCCTGACAGCCTGAGGCGCGTGCTTGCCTCCAGGGACCTCGGGGATGCCTGGCGCATTTACCTGGAGAAGATGCTGGATAAGGCCGAGCATACGCCCGATCCTGACGGGTAGGGACGCAGCGAGACACACAAGGGTTTATAAAGTACTGATCGACGCGGAGACTGAGAAGATTCCGGGTGCGGCTATCCTCGGCATCGAACGTATTCGAATAGCTGTCTACATGGAGAGGGATGGCCAAGGCCCTGCCTCCATCAAGATACCCCCCTTCTTGGCGCATCACCATCGTCCTCATCGCGCGGCGTCAGGGTCGACTACACGCCTTCACACCTGAATCAACGGTCTCCCTGTTCACGCAGGTGCATGCCTTTACGCTCGTGAAGCTATGCGAGCGGTGCAGATGACGCAGGCGCCCCTCGAAACAGTTATTCCATCACTGATCCCTCCACAGTTATTCGAGGGTCAAGTCACAACTTTTTGAGTTCCACAAGTTTCTGAGGTGCGAGACTCTATATATCTCGTTGTTTCTACGTGTATTTAAACATGGCACAGCTCCTGCAATGAAACAAGTGCACAACAGGAGAACCGGATATGAACGCCAGACAACGCAACCGCCTGATCAACCTGAACCGGCTACTGATCCTCATGCTGACGTTGGTTGGGCTGCTGATGGATGGACTTCAGATCTCCGATCTGCTCTGCACGCTGGCACTTATCGTGTGGTTGTGGCTGCCGTTGTGCACCCGTCTGGAGGTCCACCTGGCTTCCAGTTTCAAAAACTTTCGATGAGATATGAGCAACAAAGTCGCTCAAGCGCAGACCTTACAGGAGATGATCATGTCTATAAAACGCACACATTCCAGACTTGCCGTTATCGCCACCTTAATCAGTGTCAACGCAGTGTCAGCTGGTAATGAACAACCGTGGCACTATGACGAAGATAATGACACCATTGTTTACAGCTTCGTCGGGCACCCAGGCGCCTCTCAAGCACCAAATGCCTCCCAGCAGCAGGTTGAGAATCTTTCATGGCATTATGACGAAGATAGTGACACCGTTGCTTATAGCTTCGTCGGGTACCCAGGCGCCTCTCAAGAACCGAACGCCTCCCAGCAGACGGCTGTAAATCTCCCGTGGCACTATGACAAGGAGACGGATACGGTCGTGTACGACTTTGCTGAACGCACTGTCGAACAGGCCACAGTTGTTGCAGGCATGACAGAATAAATACTGGCCTGTGTCACTCGAAGACAAGGTTGACTACTGTACACGGCGTACATTGCACCAGAGGGTCACCGATCATGCGGTCGGTGACCCCAAACAGGAAAAACCTTCCATGGGATTAAACACTGTTTCTGCGAGCTCAACCTGCGAAGGGTATCCAGAGTGGTGGCGTTTCCTGGCGTGACCTCGCCGTTTCCATCAAGTCTATAGCTCCCTGGCCCGCCGCGTTGAGTATCAGCTCGTGCAGCGTGCGCAGCTGTCGATGATCATTAAGCACTCGATCCGGATTGGTCTGGCATTTGGCCGCCAGGTAACAACCGGTTGACCCTGACTCGAATCGGAGGAGCACGGCGGATAGTAGCCTCCCGATGACGGATGGCATCTTCGCGTGTCAGGGAAACTGGAATGCCCTCAAGCAGTACGGTACGCAGTAGTAGCCCATCCCGCAGTTGATCAGGCAACAGGCACAACTCTGAAATCGACAATCCCTGCTCGTCATCCGTGTTCACCAAACCAGCCGGACACGCCAACCCCGGCTGAAGCGGTGACGGTCCAGATCTCCATTCAGAAACGCCAGCAAGGCAGGCGTGACTCGAAACAGCCACTCAGGCAGGGTCGTACCTCTGTTTCTTGAGGATCAGGCCGTAACTTTCTGTGTTCCACAAGTTTTTAAGGCGGGACAACCATCTCATCACATTGTTTTGATTAATATTTTTTTCTGGCACAGCTCCTGCAATGAAACAAGTGCACAACAGGAGAACCGCCATGAACGCCAGACAACGCAACCGCCTCATGAACCTGAACCGGGTACTGATCTTCGTCCTGACCTCGGGCGGGCTGCTGCTGGATGGCCTTCAGATCGCCGACCTGCTCTGCACGCTGGCCCTTTTCGTGTGGTTGTGGCTGCCCTTGTGTACCCGCCTGGAGGTCCACCTGCTGCACCGGATCGACGGGAAGCACGGTTCAGCCTGATCGGCAGAAATTCTCCCCCCATGTAACTCAACTAATGGCGCGAACCAACACAGGAGAAAATCATGAAGACAATCGTTAATACACTGGGTGCAGTTGCCTCTCTGACCATCACCATCTCGACTGCATTTGCCGCTCTGCCCGATCCTGGTATGCAGATCGAGACGGACCGTACTGCGCTGGTTGTGACCGATCCGCAGAACGATTTCCTGAGTCCCAGGGGTGTTGCCTGGGGCGTGGTAGGCAAAAGCGTTGAGGCCAACAACACCGTGGAGAATATCGACACCCTGTTCAGGACGGCCAAGGCCGTGGGCATCCCGGTATTCATTTCCCCGCACTACTACTACCCGCACGACCACGGCTGGAAGTTCGAGGGTGCGCTCGAAGCCCTGATGCACAAGATCGGTATGTTTGATCGCAAGGACCCGCTGAAGGTCGATGGCTTTGAGGGGTCAGGTGCGGACTGGCTGGCGCGCTACAAGCCGTACATCAATGACGGCCGCACGACGGTAACCAGTCCGCACAAGATCTACGGTCCGGAGACAAACGATCTGGTACTGCAGCTGCGCAAGCGCGGCATCGACAAGGTCATCCTGGCGGGTATGTCCGCCAACCTTTGCACCGAGTCTCACCTGCGCGAGCTCCTCGAGCAGGGATTCGAGGTTGCCGTAGTATCGGATGCAACGGCGGCGGCCCAGGTCGAGGAAGGCGATGGCTACGCCGCAGCCCTGGTGAACTTCCGCTTCACGGCCAACTCGGTCTGGACTACCGAACAGGCCGTCAAGGCCATGCAGGCCGAGTGAGCGAACTCTGGATAGCTATCCGTCTGGAGCAAACCCCGATGAACCGCATCCAGGTCTACTCAGCCGATCACTGCCCCTGGTGCAACCACGCAAAGTCGCTGCTGCGCACCAGGGGACACGACTTCGTGGAGCTCGACATCTCCTCAGATCCGGCATGCGCCCGGGAGATGACCGTTCGGTCCGGCCGGCGCATGATCCCGCAGGTCTTCATTGACGATGTGCCTGTCGGTGGTTCCGACGAGCGCTCGATCGTTTACCTGCCAGACAAGCCGGACGAGGACCCTATCGCCGTTACCAATAGAGGAATCCAGCCATGACCGATACCAGACCACCGTTACCACCCTATACAGCTGAAACGGCAGCGCTGAAGGTGCGCCTTGCTGAAGACGCCTGGAACAGCCGCGAGCCGGAAAAGGTCTCACTGGCCTACACCCCGGACAGCAAGTGGCGCAACCGCGCGGAGTTTGTATCTGGCCGCGCGGAGATCATCCGGTTCCTGCAACGCAAGTGGGCCAGGGAGATGGACTACCGATTAATCAAGGAACTGTGGGCATTCACGGAAAACCGCATTGCGGTCCGGTTCGCCTACGAGTGGCATGACGACGCGGGGAACTGGTTCCGGTCCTACGGTAACGAGAACTGGGAGTTCGATGACAGCGGCCTGATGCGACGGCGCATCGCCAGCATCAATGACCTGCCGATCAGAGAGGCGCA
>JASFOC010000347.1:0-3719 GCA_050116715.1 Gammaproteobacteria bacterium | reverse complement strand
TGTCAGCCAGCGAGATGCCATGGGGCAGGCCACCGGCCACCAGCTGATCGAGCCTGCCAGGGAAAATGCGCCGGTCGCTCGAGCGCTTTCCCACCCACATGAAGAGCGCCTCGCCACGGCGGACATATCCGTTCAGGTGTTGACCAAAAGCCCTGAAACCAAACCATGACGCCGCCTCCCGATCCACCAGACAAATCGCCTCCTCGCGCGTACCGCGCGTCACCGGGTAGGCTTCTCCAAGCGGCGCCTGCACAATACCTTTCGATGCAAGCCCATCGACCACCGCAGCAAGCGCGGCGGATCGCTCGTCAAACCCGGTGATGTCAGAATTGAGGCGCACGCCACGCGATGCGTCTCCCTGGAATACATCCGGATACGCCAGCAGGTGCGCAGCGAATGCCGGCCTGACCCGCCCCGTCAGCAAATTGTCCACCACCAGGGGCACGAACTCTTCCGCTCGGAAGTTGTTACAGCACCGGATGTGTTGCATGAAACTCATGCGCGGATTCTAGCCTGCATGTCAAACAAAAGCGCCCCAAAAGACAACGATGGCGCAAGCTGCGCATAACGTTGCGAGTTGCAATCATCTCTCATGTGGATCCCGCCGGATGCATTGTGCGGGCAAATCCGTCTCGCCGTTCTGTATCCAGGGACACCCTGATTACCTCGTCATTCCGGGCGCAGCGCACGCCTGCACCACACCGCACACCACAGCAGCAGCGCGAGCGACAGGAACAGCGCCTGCCCGATAACGAAATATTCCCGCTGCGTGTGCAGGATAGGCACCGCGATACCGGCAACGGCTGCGTTGATCACCATCTGGAGGAACCCCTGCATCGACGCTGCCGTGCCACGGTGGTGCGGGAAGCAGTCGAGCGCGAGGATGGTGATCGCGGGCATGATCATGGCCATGCCAAACGCATAGATCACCAGTGGCCCGACGGTGAACAGGATGCTGGCTTCGAGCAGCACAACCTCCACCACGTTGAGCGTGACAGCCGCCGCAAGGATAACGAAACCGATTCCGACGCTGCGCACCGGCGAGACGCGATGCGTCAGACGACCGGAGGCGAACGCACCCAGCATCAGGCCGGCGACCATGGGGATGAACTGGATTCCGAAATCATCAGTCCCCAGACCGAGGAAATCATAGATGACCGTCGGTGCACCGGCGATATACAAGAAGAGTCCTGCAAAGGCAAAACCCAGGCTCAGGACCATGCCGGGAAACTGGCTGTGCTGCAGTGTCCTCAGGTAGACACGCGCGACGAGCTGCGGCCTTAGCGACTGGCGCTGTGCCGACGGCAGGGTTTCGCGGATCATCGCCGTCGTCCCGATGAGCAGCACGCCGAACAGGCACAGAAACACGAACACGCTGCGCCAGCCGAAGTGATCGTGCAGCCAGGCGCCCAGCACCGGCGCGATGGCTGGCGCCAGCGCAAATACCAGCGTCACCTGGGTCATCGCCCGGTGCGCACTGGCGGCATCGTGCGCATCGCGAATCATTGCCCTGCCGGCGATCAACCCCCCGCTGGCCGCAAAACCCTGCAGCGTGCGCCACGCGAGGAAGGCCATGGCATCACCGGCCAGCGCACAGCCGCCGGATGCAAGCACATACAGCGACAGGCTGCCCATGATCACCCAGCGTCTCCCGAAGCGGTCGGCCAGTGGACCCCACAATAGCGTGGAGGCTGCAAACGCCACCAGGTACACCGACAGGCTCTGGCTTAGTACCGCGCGGCTGACACCGTAAGCAGTCTCGATGTCCGGGAAGGACGGCAGGTAGGCATCAATCGAAAACGGCCCGATCATCGACAGCAGCGCAACGATGAAGGTCAGGCGCGTTTGCACCACCGCACGAGCGGCGGCAGGCTTGGATGAAGGAAACTGTTGCTGGCTCACGGCTGGGATTAAATGGGGTCAGAGAACAATTTCTAAGCATATCAGGCACAATTGTTCTCTGACCCCTGTTTTGTCGCAAGGTAAAGTGACAAAAAATCGGCTATACTGACAAGCCTATCTGAGTGACACCGCAAGACAGGCATTATGACGATGTTCACCCCCCGGCCACTGCTCGCTTCCCTGCTCGGTATACTGCTACTGGGTGCCACGCCGGCACAGGCAGTTATCCTGACTGCCGACATCTTTCGGGATGCCGCACTGCGTTACGAACTCGGCCAGGGCGTGGAACAGGACCAGCAGCGCGCCTTCCGGCTCTACTGTATCGCAGCCCTGCAGGGGAGTGCACAGGCCGCCTACCAGCTGGGGCTGATGTACACACATGGCCAGTCCGGCGTGAATACCGACAGGTCAGTTGCCGCGGGCTGGTTCCGGCAGGCGCAGGCAAACGGTGACACCCGGTCAGGCCTGCAGCTGGAACAGCTGGCCGGTGAAACGCCCACCCATGACCCGGCCTGCCCCGCCAGCCGGGACGACCCGGATCGTGAGACCATCAACACCTGGGTAAAACTGCTCGCACCGGAATACGGCATCGATCCCCGGCTGGTGCTTGCGCTGATCAAGGTAGAGTCGAATTTCAATCCCCGCGCCCTGTCACCCAGTAACGCCCACGGGCTCATGCAACTGATCCCTGCAACGGCCAGGCGTTTCGGGGTCACGGATATCTGGGACCCCGTGCAGAATATCAGCGGCGGCCTTTCCTACCTGCGCTGGCTGATGGAATACTACTCCGGCAAACTGCGGCTGGTGCTGTCTGCATACAATGCCGGTGAGCAGGCCGTTGATCGCAACAACAAGGTCCCGCCCTACGACGAGACCAAGCGCTATGTGCTGCGCATCCTGGTGAAATACCGCAAGTACATCCACCCTGTCGACCCCCTGCCGATCACCGAAGCGGGATATGAAGCGGTTGACATGGACGGCAACAAAGTGGTGATGCTGACCTCCCGCACCGGCGAGCCGGAATAACCCTTCACCTGCCAACGTCCTCCGGCCGCAGCCGGCAAGCTGTTTCCGGTAACATTGCGTTGTGGCAACAATCATGCAGAAGGCGCTGCGGCAAGGTAATCGCGGTTTCCTCGTAATCAGGGTACTGCTGTTCCTGATCCTTGCCGTGCTGGTTGCCGTGCCAGCCGTGCTCGTGATCGCGGGCATCGAGTCACATCGGCTTGTCGAACCGCCTGCGCAACTCTCCCACCAGGACGTTGATCGCATCCGCCAGATTCTCGCGCTACATGATCCCCGGCATCTGGAAAAACGGGAACGCCGCACCCTGTCACTGACGGAGCGCGATCTCAACCTGATGATTCAGTATGCGGCGCCCCGCGGCCTGAAGATCAGCAGTCAGGCGGACCTGCAACCGAATGATATGCTGGCCCGCTTGACCCTTGAACTTCCCGACAACCCGCTGGGTGGATACCTGAACCTCAGCGCCGCGCTGTCGATGGCTGACGGCAGACTCCATGTCGATCGTCTGGACATTGGACGACTCGAGGTGCCCGGCTGGCTGCTGAAGCCGGTAGTGCTGCAGATACACTGGCTCATGATGGCGCATTCCGATGATTACCGCATGGTGGTGGAATCCATCAGCAGCCTCCGCTTCGAGCAGGACCGCCTGGTCATGGTGTATCATCTGGACCCGGAACTGGTCGAGCGCATACAGCAACGCAGCAGGCAGCACCTGGTTTCCGAAGCGGACGCCCTCCGGATGCTTGCCTATCAGGAGGCACTGGCCCGCATTGCAGCCGGGTCGGTATCGT
>JASFOC010000346.1:0-3721 GCA_050116715.1 Gammaproteobacteria bacterium | reverse complement strand
GCCGGCATCACCGGCACCAGCTACTGGTTCAACAGCTACCGGCTGAAGCAGGTCGGCGCCATTCATGACTACCTGGACGGCCTGCCGGAAACCGGCAAGGTGCTCTCCATCATCACCGCCGTGCGCATGCTGAAGAGCCTTCAGGACGGCAATACCATTGACAATTTTTTCCTCTCCATCCTCTACCGGCGCCTGCCCGACGACATCCGCCAGACGCTGTTTACCCCCTACATGTCCGCGGATGGCAACCAGATCCGCTTCAGCGTCCGTGTTTATGAATCGGACAAATCACTGCGCCGCGCAGAATTACTGCAGAAAATCCATGACCACCTGATACAGGCGGAGGGCCTCAGTGAGGCCCAGGTGCACCTCACCGGCATGCTGGTGCTCTACAACAACATGCTGCAGAGCCTGTTTCACTCGCAGATCATGACACTTGGCGTGGTCTTCAGCGCAATCATGCTGATGTTCCTGGTGCTCTTCCGCAGCCTGAAAATGGCCGTCATCGCCATCATTCCGAACCTGGTCGCTGCGGTACAGGTGCTGGGACTGATGGGCTGGCTGAATATCCCGCTGGATATTATGACCATCACCATCGCGGCCATCGTCATCGGCATCGCGGTGGACGACACCGTTCACTACATCCATCGTTTTACCGAGGAATTCGCGACCGATCATGACTACTGGGCCACCGTGAAGCGCTGCCATGGCAGCATCGGGCATGCCATGTATTACACAACCATGACGATCACGCTGGGATTTGCGATACTGGCACTGTCCAGCTTCATCCCGACCATCTATTTCGGACTGCTGACAGGCTTTTCAATGCTGGTCGCGCTGCTGGCCGATCTTGCCCTGCTGCCGCTGTTGCTGGTGGGGCTCAAACCTTTGGGTACAGATCCATGAAAGCACGCCTGCCCCCCTCGCTTGTCATCCTCCTGCTGCTTGCAGCCAGTGCGCCGTCACAGGCGGTTGGGGATGATATCAAGTACCTGCTGTGCAGTTTCCAGCACGGCCAGCTCAAGGTAGAGGTCAACTACACCGCGGAAACCGTCAACGGGGTCACCGCCATGATCGATGACAAGGAAATAGTCTGGAAGCCGCCGGGGAAACAGGGCGGACTTGCGGTGATCAACCGCTACACCGGCGTCATGCAGATGAGCCTTGGCGGCAAGCAGGACACCGGTATGTGCACCCGCATGGTCCTGAAACAAGCCCCGGAAGAACCCTGACCAGTTAACCCGCGCCGCTTCACTCCCCGTAGGGATTCTGCCTGACGATGGTCTCTGCGCGGTCGGGACCGGTGGAAATGATCGCGATCGGCGTTTCGCAAAGCGCCTCGATCTTCGCCAGGTAGGCCCTGGCGGCCTCCGGCAGATCCGTCATGCGCTTCACCCCGACCGTGGATTCGCTCCATCCGGGCATCTCGATGTATTCCGGCGTGCAGCGCTCGATGCGGTCCGCGCCGACCGGCGGCACCGTGATGCTGTTGCCATCCAGCTGGTAGCTGACACAGATCCTGAGTGTCTCCAGTCCGTCCAGCACATCCAGCTTGGTGATGCACATTCCCGTCACGCTGTTGAGCTGCAGCGAACGCTTCAGTGCGACGATATCCAGCCAGCCGCAGCGCCGCTGGCGGCCGGTGGTCGCACCAAACTCATGCCCCTTCTCGCCGAGGTGCTGCCCGTCGGCATCGAACAGCTCTGTCGGGAAGGGTCCGGCACCGACCCGCGTGGTGTAGGCCTTGACGATTCCCAGCACGTAATCGAGGTCACACGGGCCGACACCGCTGCCGCTGGCAGCGCCTCCCGCGGTCGTGGTCGAGGAGGTAACGTACGGGTAGGTCCCGTGGTCGATGTCCAGCAAGGCACCCTGGGCGCCCTCGAACATGATATGGCGACCCTCGCGCCGCAGGGTGTGCAGCGTGCCCGGGATGTCCGCCACCATGGGTGCAATCTGCTCGCCCTGCGCCAGCGCCTCGTCGAGCACGGACTGGTAGTCCAGCGGGTCGGTCTTGAAATAATGCACCAGGGCATGGTTGTGATATTCCATTACCTCGCGCAGGCGTTCGCGGAAATGATCGGGGTCCAGCAGCTCACCCAGCCGCAGGCCGCGCCGCGACACCTTGTCTTCATAGGCCGGGCCGATACCACGACCGGTGGTGCCGATGGCCTTTTTGCCGCGCGCCAGTTCGCGCGCCTGGTCCAGCGCAATGTGGTAAGGCAAAATCAGCGGACAGGATTCGCTGATCTTCAGGCGCTCGCGCGCAGGCACGCCGGCAGCTTCGAGCATGGCAAGCTCTTCCAGCAGGGCGGAGGGTGACAGTACCACCCCGTTGCCAATCAGGCACAGGACATTGTCCCGCAGGATGCCGGAAGGAATCAGGTGCAGCACGGTCTTCTTCCCGTCAATCACCAGGGTATGACCTGCATTATGGCCACCCTGGAAACGCACCACTGCGGCAACCCTGTCAGTCAGCAGGTCAACCACCTTACCCTTGCCCTCGTCACCCCACTGGGTGCCGATGACGACAACATTTTTACCCATGTCTCAGTCTCTGGAATGTAGAAAGGTTATCGATATGCCATCCGGGGGAAGCATCCACCCGTCACAGAAACAGGGAGCGCACGGTTAACGATACCGATTGAACCCAGGAAATTTTCAACAGCGTGAGAACCGGACTTGATCCGGCAATTCACTACCGCTCCGTCTGCTGCAATCTGTTGTCTGTTGACGCGGGTATTCGATCCTCCGTGCCCCGGCGGCGCCTGATCAGGTGCCGATCATACCGGCTTTAGGGTCCAGGTGCCGCCTGTATTGACCAGCGTCCTGTTGCAACCGCTGTCGACAGGGTCGGCAACCTGGCCGGGCAGCGCGCACACCACCCGCTCCCCGGACCTGCGCAATTGCTGCACGACGGCATACAGCTCCGGATTATTGTCTGCCGGCGCCAGTATGGCATCATCCTGTTCCCCGAAATCGCGCGGGCTGAGTGTTACCAGTGTCTTCAGGTCTGTGCTGAAGCCGGTCGCAGGTCGCGCCCGTCCGAACACCTCGCCGATGTCATCGTAGCGGCCACCGCGGGCGATTTCCTGGCCGCAGCCAGGGATAAATACCGCGAACACCATGCCGGTCTGGTATTTGTAGCCACGCAGTTCTGCAAGGTCGAAGTGCAGTACCGCTCCGTGCACCCGTTGCTGCAGCAGCGAGGTAATGTCACACAGGTTGTCCAGTGCCGCCATCACCGTGTCGCTGGCACCGGCCAGAACGTTGCGCGCCTGTTCCAGCACCTCCGGACCGCCATTCAGTTCCGCCAGTGCAGCCAGCCGCCGCTGCTGCGCGCTGCCCAGCTGCCAGTCATCCAGCATGGCCTCGATCTCGGGTATGGCCTTGCGCTGCAACGCCTCGAATAAATCGTTCTCGCGGTTTTTCGAGAGCCCCGCATCAGCAGCCAGGGCGCGGAATATCCCCACGTGGCCAAGGTCGACATGCACATCCGCTATCTCCAGCAGAGACAACGACTCCAGCACCAGGCTGAGTATCTCCACGTCGCTTTCCACGCCGGCATGGCCAAACAGCTCCGCCCCGACCTGCAGCGGACTGCGCGAACCGGCAAACCCGTCGGGGCGCGTATGCAATACGGTCCCCAGGTAACAGAGTCGCGAGGCCGTCTCGCGCCGCAGCGGGTGTGCGTCAATACGTGCGGCCTGCGGTGTAATGT
>JASFOC010000345.1:0-3722 GCA_050116715.1 Gammaproteobacteria bacterium | reverse complement strand
CTCGTCGGGATGGCGGTTACCGCGGCGGGTAATCTCCAGGTTGGCGCTGCGCACCCCCATGGCGACATAGTCCTGCGGCGTGACCTGGTAGCCCTGCTGCTGCCAGCACTCCCGGATGTAGGTTTCGGCCGCCTGCAGGGCCCGGGGGTGAAACACGTTGCGCTCACCGATTACGGCGGCAAGTTGCCTGACGTGCCGCGAGAGTCGGCTCGCTGTGATCTTGTCCGCTGAAGGTGATGCAGGGTTACTGCCGGCCATGTCAGCATGCTAGCAACAATGTTGCGCCTGCGCATTCCAGGCTGCAGCATCCGCAAGGGTCACGGCATGGGTTCGCCTAGTTGCGTGGCGCGCTGTTGCGGCTATTCCCCGGGCGCTCGCTGACCTTTGCACTGAGGCTGAATGCCTTTCCCTCGCGGAGACCGCCGAGCTGTATCACGCTGCCGGGTGCCTGCTCGGAGATCGCTTTCATCGCGGTCGTCGCATTATTGATTGCCACGTTGTTGATCGTGGTGACGATATCGCCGGGAAGCAGGCCGGCCCTGTCGGCGGGCCCGTCACTCAGCACGCCGGCGATCAGGACGCCACTGGTCGAGTCGGAGCCGAAGGTTTCGGCGAGTTGTGGCGTGAGGTCCTGGGCCTCTATGCCGAGCCAGCCGCGCACCACGTGTCCCTGTTCGATAATTTGCGTCATGACGCCCTTGGCCAGGCTGATGGGAATCGCGAAGCCGATGCCCTGGGAACCGCCGGTGCGGCTGTAGATCGCCGAGTTGATGCCAATGAGTTCACCCGTGGCGTTGATCAGTGCGCCGCCGGAATTGCCGGGGTTGATCGCGGCATCGGTCTGGATGAATTCCTCGTAGGCGGTGATGCCCAGCTGGTCGCGGCCGGTGGCGCTGATAATGCCGAAGGTTACGGTCTGTCCCACCCCGAAGGGGTTGCCGATCGCGAGCGCGACATCACCGACGCGCAGCTTGCGCGAATCCCCGATAACGATACTGGGCAGGTCGTCAATATCGACGTGCAGCACGGCAAGATCGGTATCGACGTCGCTGCCCACCACGGTTGCGCGGGAGCTGCGGCCATCCGCGAGCAATACGCGGATTTCGTCGGCACCGTCGATCACGTGGTTGTTGGTGAGCACATACCCCTGCGCGCTGATAATCACACCGGAGCCGAGGCTGGTCTTGATCGCCTTGCGCGACTGCTTGAAGCGGTCGCCGAATAAATGCTTGAAAATCGGGTCATCCAGCAGGGGGTGTGCGCGCCGCGTGATGACCTTGGCCGTGTGCACGTTGACCACAGCCGGAGCCGCCAGCGTCACTGCATCGGCATAGGAAACAGGGCCCGACGAGCCCGCGGAGGCGGTGTCGTCCAGCGGTTGCTGCAGCAGTTCCCGTACCTCGACCACCGTGCCACTGCCGCGCAGCAGTTCCGGCTGCACCAGCAGGATGTAGAGGAAGGCTGCGGCCAGCCCGGCGGTGATCATCTGGGCGGCGAATGATAGGAACTTGAGGATTGGCATGAATGGTGACACGTTGTTATCGGGAGGCCATTGTATGTATAAAGCCAGCATACATGAACAGGAAATGACGTCATGGCAAACCTGAAAGAACTGGTTGTATATACGGATACCCTGCTGGGGGCCGCCGGCTTTCGTGACTATTGCCCCAATGGCCTGCAGGTGGAGGGACGCCAGGACGTGCTGCGCCTGGTCAGCGGCGTGACCGCCAGTATGGCCTTGATCGAAGCGGCCTGCGAAGCCGGCGCCGATGCCCTGCTGGTGCACCATGGATATTTCTGGAAAGGAGAGGACGCCTGCATTACCGGCATGAAGCAGCGCCGCCTGCGCCGACTGCTGGGCGCGGATATCAGTCTGCTGGCGTATCACCTGCCGCTGGACGCGCATGTCCACCTGGGCAACAACACGCAGCTGGCCCGTGTCCTGGCGTTTGAGCCCGAGGGTACGTTCGGTACCGAGCCGGACCTGCAGCTGGGGCAGTACGGGCACCTGTCCCGGGCGCTGGACGCTGCCGCGCTGGCGGCCCATATCGGGGAACGGCTGGGGCGGGTGCCGCAGCACATACCCGGCGATGCGGCCCGTATCGAGAGCGTCGGCTGGTGCACCGGTGCGGCGCAGTCATATATCGAAGCGGCAGCCGCACAGGGGCTTGACGCGTTCATCAGCGGCGAGATATCCGAGCAGACGGTGCATGTCGCGCGTGAGACCGGCATTCACTATTTCGCCGCCGGACACCATGCAACGGAGCGTTACGGGGTACAGGCCCTGGGCTCGCACCTCGCCGAACATTTCGGGATAACGCACGAGTTTGTGGACATCGAAAACCCGGTCTGAGCGTCCGTCGGGTTAGTCATTGATGCGTCAAAAAAACATCCCGACAACTGCCGTGAAATTCCGGAACACCCCTTGACCTTATCGGGGAGTTAGACCATCCTATGCGGTTCTTGGAAGGTTCTTGAAACAAATTAGAATATTCCGAAATAGTTTAGTGGAATTTCGTGCTGTGCATGGCCCTGAATTTCACCCAACTCTCAGGTTTCTTTAAATAATTTGGAGATTGCCCGTATGAGTGGCGATGAGACCAATACCGGCAGACGCCGATTTCTCACGGCTGCAACCACAGTCGTCGGCGCCGTAGGCACCGGTTTCCTTCTGGTACCCTTTATTTCCTCAATGCAACCCAGCGCCAAGGCCCGTGCCGCAGGCGCTCCGGTACGCGCAGACATGAGCAAGCTCGAGTCCGGACAGATGATTCGTGTCAAGTGGCGCGGCAAGCCGGTGTGGATCGTGAACCGGACTGAAACGACGCTCGAGACACTGCCGACGCTGGACGAGCAGTTGCGCGATCCGGAATCCCTGGAGCCGCAGCAGCCGCCCTATGCACAGAATGAATGGCGTTCCATCAAGCCGGAAACCCTGGTGCTGATCGGTATCTGCACCCACCTCGGCTGCTCCCCGACCTACCGCCCGGATGTTGGCGCGGCAGATCTCGGCGGCGATGCCTGGAAGGGCGGATTCTTCTGCCCCTGTCACGGTTCCCGTTTCGACCTGGCGGGGCGCGTCTACAAGGGTGTACCCGCACCGCTCAACCTGGAAGTTCCACCGCATCGCTACCTGAGCGAGGACGAGATTCTGGTGGGTGAAGACGAGGGGGTCGCATAATGGCTGGCAATACGAGTGAAAAATGGCAGGGCGGCCTGCTGGGCTGGATCGATGCACGCTTCCCGCTCAGCAGCATGTGGTACGACCACCTGGCAAGATATTACGCACCGAAAAACTTCAATTTCTGGTACTACTTCGGCTCACTGGCACTGCTGGTGCTGGTGCTGCAGATCATCACCGGGATCTGGCTGACCATGAACTACAAGCCGGATGCGTCACTGGCATTCAACTCCGTCGAGTACATCATGCGCGATGTGAACTGGGGCTGGCTGATCCGCTATATGCACTCAACCGGCGCCTCGTTCTTCTTTATCGTGGTGTACCTGCACATGTTCCGCGGCCTGATCTATGGTTCCTTCAAGAAACCGCGGGAACTGATCTGGATCTTCGGCATGATCATCTACGTCTGCCTGATGGCCGAGGCCTTCATGGGCTACCTGCTGCCGTGGGGGCAGATGTCCTACTGGGGTGCACAGGTAATCATCTCGCTGTTCGGCGCCATCCCGGGTATCGGTGATTCACTGGCGCTGTGGATTCGTGG
>JASFOC010000344.1:0-3723 GCA_050116715.1 Gammaproteobacteria bacterium | reverse complement strand
AGGATGCCACGCGCGGCGAGTTCATCCTGGATGCCGCGGCCACTGAACTGGCGCAGGGCCTGGCGGCGGCTCATGCTGCGGCCTGCGCCGTGGCAGGCGGAGCCGAAGGCAGTCGCCATGCTGGCGTTGCTGCCGCAGAGGATGTAGGACGCGGTACCCATGGTGCCGCCGATCAGCACCGGTTGGCCGATCTCTCGCAGGTCCTCCGGCAGAGCCGGGTGACCCGGGCCGAAGGCGCGGGTCGCCCCCTTGCGGTGGACGTACAGTCTGCGCGGAATGCCGTCGACCTCGTGGATTTCCTCCTTGCAGGTGTTATGCGAAACGTCGTACAGCAGCTCGAGTTGCGCCTCCGGGAATAATCTTGTGAATGCGTTGCGCGTCAGGTGGGTCAGGATCTGGCGGTTGGCCAGGGCACAGTTGATCGCGGCACGCATGGCACCCAGGTACTGTTGTCCCAGCGCCGAGCGGATGGGTGCACAGGCGAGTTCGCGGTCCGGCAGGTGGATGCCGTGGGAGGCGGCCGCCACGACCATTTTCTTCAGGTACTCGGTGCCGATCTGGTGCCCCAGGCCGCGCGAGCCGCAGTGGATGCTGACCTTGATATCACCCGGGTGGATGCCAAGTGCGCTGGCAAGATCCCGGTCATAGATCTCCACCACTTCCTGCACTTCCAGGTAATGATTTCCCGAGCCCAGTGTTCCCATTTCATCCTGCTGGCGTTGCTTGGCATGCTTTGATACCTGCGCGGGGTCGGCGTCCGCCATGCAGCCGTGTTCCTCGGTACGCGCCAGGTCCGCCGCGGTCCCGTAGCCGCGCTCAACCGCCCAGGCGGCGCCACCGCGCAGCACTTCGTCCAGCCTGGCGGTGGAGAGATGGATGGTGCCGGTGCTGCCCAGCCCCGCGGGGATTCTCTCGTACAGAAGGTCGGCGAGTTTTCCCTGCACGGCCATGATGTCCGGGCGCTGCAGCCCGGTGTGCAGGGTGCGCACCCCGCAGGAGATGTCGAAGCCGACGCCGCCACCGGAGACCACGCCGGTTTCGGGATCAAATGCCGCGACGCCGCCGATCGGGAAACCGTAGCCCCAGTGGGCATCCGGCATGGCATAGGACGCGGTGACGATACCCGGGAGTTTGGCGACGTTGACGACCTGCTCACGGACCTTGTCGTCCATGTCGCGCATCAGCGCCTCACTTGCATAGATGATTCCGGGGACGCGCATCTCACCCTGGCGTTCAATGCGCCAGCAGAAATCAGAGACTTTTTGCAACCGTTCAAGATCCATCCTGTGTTTACTCTAGACGTCTACCACGCATTGGGCCACCCAGCGGCCGTCAGTCTGCTGCCCTACCGACAGCTCGGTGAAGGTGGCGCCCTTGATCTCCACCGCGGGGGTATGGCGGTTGCGATCGACGACCTCGCCCCGGATTTCCGCCTGCAGCTCACCGCTGTCGCTGATGTGAACGTCAAAGCGGCTGAACAGCATGCCCCGAGTCGCCATCGTGAAAATCACCTGGTTGAGCCAGTCCACGAACAGCAGTTCGGGATCGGCTTCATGGCATGCCAGGCTGATGGTTTTCTCCGGCTGCACCCCGGCCGGGTCGGTGATGATGGCGGTCATGGCGAGTGCCGCCTGGGCAAAGGCTTCCCCCATGTCCCGCCCGGTTCCCCGGACGCCCATGTCTGCCTGGTGCTCGAAATGTTCCCATTTGGCTGCAGCCATGACCTGCAATTCCACTACGGATACCGTGAGTATGCGCCGGGCATGCCCGGGCATGCCACTCTGCACAAGATTGCAGCTGTTGTGCTGGTCCGCTTGTCTTTGGCGTCGTGAGGCTTTTGTGAACATTGAGCCGCTATGCTTGTCACACGAAAGTGTCTGGCTCCGGGAGGCCACAGCATGCGGCGCCGCGTTCTGGTCATCGAGGACAATCACGATATCGCGGAACTCGTGAAGCTGCACCTGCGTGATTGCGAGGCCGAGACGGATATTGAATACAGTGGTACTGCCGGACTTGCCCGCGCACGCAGTCACGCCTATGACCTCGTCATCCTCGACCTGATGCTGCCCGGGCTGGACGGCCTGGAGGTCTGCCGCCGGCTGCGCGAGCGCCGCGCCTATATCCCCATCCTGATGCTCACCGCCAGATCCGCCGAGCTCGACCGGGTGCTGGGGCTGGAGATGGGTGCTGATGACTACCTGACCAAACCCTTTTCCATTCGCGAGCTGATCGCGCGGGTGCGTGCCATATTCCGCCGCGTGGGTGCATTCGAGGCCGCTGCAGCGCCTGGCAATCTGCTGGAACAGGGTGAGCTGCGCATGGACCGGGACAGGCACAGTGCCTCGCTCCGGGGCGAAACCCTTGAACTGACCGCGAGGGAGTTCGATCTGCTGTGGCACTTCGCCAGTCATCCCGGGCGGGTCTACCGGCGCGAGCAGCTGCTCGACCAGGTGTGGGGCGCGGGTTACGAAGGCTACGAACACACCGTCAACTCCCACATCAACCGCCTGCGGGTAAAAATCGAGACCGATCCTGCCCGGCCGCAATATATCCTCACCGTGTGGGGTGTCGGCTACAAGTTCAACGACGCGGCCCAACCCGCAAGCCGGTAGTGCGCACACTCTATACCCGGCTGGCCGTCATCCTCACCCTGCTGTTCGGGCTGGTGGCGCTGCTGTTCGTGTTGCTGCTGAGTCATGCCACCGAGCACTATCAGCAGGAGGTGGCACAGAAACTCAATACCTCGCTGGCGGAAAACATGGTTGCCGAACACCTGCTGTTCAGGGATGGCGAGATTGATCAGGCGGCGCTGGAGCAGCTCTTTCACGGGCTCATGGTGATCAATCCCCGGGTCGAACTCTACCTGCTCGACAACGGGGGCCGGATACTGGCCTATTCGGCACCCCCCGGGAAGGTGCAGCGTAAGTCCGTGGATCTGGCGCCCGTACGGCGTTTCCTGGCCGGTGATTACACGCCCCCGCTGCGCGGCGATGATCCGCGCAGCCTGGAGCGGCAGAAGGTGTTCTCGGTCGCACCCATCGACGTGGATGGCCGGCTGGCCGGCTACCTCTACGTGATTCTCGCAGGCGAGCACTACGACAGCGTGGCACACATGCTGGCCGACAGTTACGTCATCCAGCGCAACGTCCTGCTTTCCCTGGTCGTGGTGACGTTTGCCCTGCTGGCCGGGCTGCTGCTGTTTGCGCTATTGACACGGCGCCTGCGCCGGCTCACGCGTGCGGTGGAGGATTTCCAGCTGGCCGGCTTCAGTGGGGCATTGCCACCGGCCAGGAACGGCGGTGACGAAATCGACCGCCTGACGCGCAGCATCAACGCGATGGCCGGGCGTATCGCCGGACAGGTACAGCGACTGCAGGAAACCGACAGTCAGCGTCGCGAACTGGTGGCCAATGTTTCGCATGATCTGCGCACGCCGCTGGCCTCGCTGCAAGGTTACCTGGAGACCCTGCGTCTCAAGGGCGAGGACCTGGGCCGGGAAGAACAGCTGCACTACCTGGAGGTCGCGCATCGGCACTGCCTGCACCTGGGGCGTCTTGTCGAGGAACTCTTCGACCTCGCCAGGCTTGATGCCAACGAGGTACAGCCGGTGCTGGAGCCGTTCTCATTGCCGGAACTGGTGCAGGATGTGATGCACAAGTTCGAGCTGCGTGCCGGGCAGCGCGGGGTCAGCCTGCTGGCGCAGTATGATGCAAACCTGCCGTT
>JASFOC010000343.1:0-3723 GCA_050116715.1 Gammaproteobacteria bacterium | reverse complement strand
AGGGTAAGGCGGGCCGCATGGAGTGCCTGGCGCCGAAATCCGGCCAGCTGTTCCTGCAGTTCGCTGCTCGCAGCCGGCGGCATCCGCAGCCGCCCGCCGTAGACCGGGTCACCCACGATCGGAATATGCTGATGCGCCATGTGTACCCGGATCTGGTGAGTGCGCCCGGTTTCCAGCTGTACCCGCACCAGGGTGTGCGCACGGAAACGTTCCTCGACCCGGTAATGTGTCAGCGACGCCTTGCCACCCGCGACCACCGCCATGCGCTTGCGATCCACGGGGTGCCGGCCGATGGGCGCATCGACACTGCCGCCCGCGGTGAGCACCGTCTGCACCACGGCCAGGTATTCACGCTTCACCTGGCGGGCCTGCAAGGCGTCGACCAGGGACTTGTGGGCAGTCAGGTTGCGCGCGATCACCAGCAAACCGCTGGTTGCCTTGTCCAGCCGGTGGACGATCCCCGCGCGGGGCAGGCCGGCCAGCGCGGGGTCGTAATGCAGCAGCGCATTCAGTAACGTCCCGGCAGGGTTACCGGCCGCCGGATGCACCACCAGGCCTGCCGGCTTGTTGATGACCAGCAGGTCGGCGTCGGCGTGAAGCAGCTGCAGCGGGATGTCTTCGGGACCACTGCGCGTCTGCGGCTCGATGCTGGCATCGA
This sequence comes from Gammaproteobacteria bacterium, assembly GCA_050116715.1. GTDB lineage: Bacteria > Pseudomonadota > Gammaproteobacteria > UBA9214 > UBA9214 > UBA9214. The sequence continues at coordinate 3,065 of JASFOC010000343.1, read as the reverse complement.
TGCACACGGTCTCGCCCCCGTGCAGGCGTTCCCGCACCTGCGGTATGCGTTCGTCCAGACTCACCTGGCCGGCGCGTATCCATTGCTGCAGCCGGCTGCGGGAATAATCCTGCACCAGCTCCGCCAGGGCCTGGTCGAGGCGCCGGCCGCGCATCGCGTCGGGGATAGTCAGGCTGAGTCGAATGGTTTGCGTCATATTGCAATCATGTTTGGGTTATACTTGCGCCGCCGCGCTGGCGGCCCGTACAACCCGAGTGATTTTGACACAAAACCAGACCATGCGTTTGTCGAGTTTATTCCTTGTATTTCTGCTCCTGTTCAGCGGCGGCTGTTCCCTGCTACCGGAACAGATTGACGAAACCAAGGACTGGTCGGCCAGCCAGCTGTACAGCGAAGCCAAACAGAAGCTGAACGAAAAGAACTACGAAAAGGCCATCGAGTATTTCGAGATCCTGGAGGCGCGCTATCCCTTCGGTCGGTATGCCCAGCAGGCACAGCTGGAGATTGCCTACGCCTACTACAAGTACGACGAGCCTGACCTGGCGATCGCCGCAGCCGACCGCTTCATCAAGATCTACCCGCGCCACGAGAATATCGACTACGCGTGGTACCTGAAAGGATTGGTCAACTACACCCGCGGCAAGAATCTGGTTGACAAGCTGCTGCCCCAGGAACCCTCCGAACGCGACACCTACACCATGCGTGCTGCCTATGACGACTTCGATCAACTGGTGCAGCGCTTCCCTGCCAGCATCTATGCTGCCGATGCGGCACAGCGCATGATTTTCCTGCGCAACAATATGGCAGAGTACGAAATCCACGTGGCGGACTATTACATGCGCCGCAAGGCCTACGTGGCTGCAGCAAACCGGGGTGAATACGTGGTAGAGAACTACCAGCGCACACCGGCGGTCGAGCCGGCACTGGTCATTATGGCCCGTGCCTACCGCAAACTCGGCATACACGAACTGGAATCGGACGCCATCCGGGTGCTGCGCCTGAACTATCCCGACAGCCCGCAAATCGCCTGGCTGGAGGATCCGCGCGGCTACGAGAAGGCTCAGAAAGGCCGGTCCTTCTGGAAGTTCTGGTAACCTGAAGTCAGCGGGTAACGCCGGTCCCGGCCAAATGCCCGCTGTGTCAGCCGGACCCCTGGCGGCGCCTGGCGGCGCTTGTATTCATTGCGATCCACCAGCATGGCAACGCGCGCCACCAGCGCCGGGTCATAACCCTCTGCAACAATGCTTTCGACGCTGCGTTCCTGCTCGATATAACGCTCCAGGATCGGGTCCAGAACGGCATACGGCGGCAGGCTGTCCTCGTCCTTCTGGTCCGGCGCCAGTTCGGCCGAGGGCGGCCGCTCCAGCACGCGCTGCGGTATCACCGGGCCCAGGCTGTTGCGATATTCACACAGGCGGTACACCAGCAGCTTGGGCACATCCTTGATGGGCGCGAAGCCACCCGCCATGTCGCCGTACAGGGTGGCGTAACCCACCGCCATCTCGCTCTTGTTGCCCGTGGTCAGCAGGATTTTTCCCGTTTTGTTGGAGATCGCCATGAGGATGATGCCGCGACAGCGTGCCTGGATATTTTCCTCGGTGGTATCCGCCGGCAGGCCGGCGAACATATCCTGCAGCACCTCGAGGAAGCTGCTGAACGGACCCTCAATGGAGAGCTCATGGTGCGCTACACCCAGCACCTCGGCCTCCGCCCGCGCATCCTCGAGACTCATCGACTGGGTATAACGCGACGGCATCATCACGACCTCGACACGGTCCGCACCGATGGCATCCACAGCGATTGCCAGCGTCAGTGCCGAGTCGACACCACCGGAAAGGCCCAGTACTGCCCCGCCAAAGCCGTTCTTGTTGATGTAGTCGCGCACCCCCAGGACCAGTACACGGTACACCGCAGCCTCCATACCCGGGTGCGGCGGACACTCGCCGGGCACCGGGGTAACAACCTCGCTTACCCGGAAATCAACCGGGTAGAGGCCCGCCTCACAATCCCCTGCCCGCTGCGTGAGCACGCCAGTACGATCCACCACGAACGACCCGCCATCGAACACCAGCTCATCCTGGCCACCGACCAGATTGACATACATGATGGGCAGCACGGCCTCGCGCGCCCGCTGCATGACCAGTTGTTCGCGCTCGTTGCGCTTGCCGGCATGAAACGGCGAGGCGTTGATGTTGATCAGCAGCCGCGCACCCGTATCAGCCGCCTGCTGTACCGGCCCGGGCTGCCAGATATCCTCGCAAATGGTGATCCCCACGGGAACACCCTGGATGTCCAGCACGCAGGGTGCCGCACCCGGCCTGAAATAGCGCTTTTCATCGAACACGCCGTAGTTGGGCAGGTGCTGCTTGCGGTATACCGCCGCCACGCCACCATCCCGGATAACCGCGGCCGCATTGTACAGGCCGTCCGCCTGCCGCAGCGGGTAGCCGACGATGGCGGTAATGCCGCTGATTCCTGCACACAGCCGCTGCATGGCATGCTCGACATGCTCGATGAAGTGTTTGCGAAACAGCAGGTCTTCCGGGGGGTACCCGGTCAGTGCCAGCTCCGGGAACACGATGATGTGTGCCGCCATCGCGTCCCGGGCTCGTTCGCAGGCAGCCAGTATCTGGTCGGCGTTGGCGTCGATGGCGCCGACGAGGAAGTCCTGCTGCGCCATGACGATACGGAGGTCGGTATTTTGTGTTTGAGAACTCATGGTGTGGTGGAGTCTTAACGCAGCACAGGTTCTTTGCAAGCATGTTTTGATCTATATATTGCAGGTTTCACCCTGGCGGGTCGGCATTTCCTCTTGTGTCTCCGAGTGGATGGTGCTGATTTCCACATCTGCGCGTAACTTGCTTACGGGTTTCGCCCCCCGGGCGAGCTGCTTTTTGCGTGAACCCTTAGCTACGGGGCGAGGTTCATCTGCCTGTGGGACACCGATCCTCCTGTTTCGCCCCCTCGGGCGAGGTACTTTTCTTTGCTCCGCCAAAGAAAAGGAACCAAAAGAAAGGCGGCCCCGGAGGCTTGCCCGCTGACGCGGGTTTCCTGCGCTTCTCGCC
>JASFOC010000342.1:0-3727 GCA_050116715.1 Gammaproteobacteria bacterium | reverse complement strand
GTTGAGGTCAACTGAATTCGGGTAATTATCCTTGAGTAACCAAGTTTGTCAAGAAATGCAACAAAAATTACTCTTTTTGTCGACTTTTGGTGTTTGAGAGACGATATAGGCTACGATATTTTTGGCGACTACCTGCCTCCTAGCCCGCACCATGCATAGTGATTATGCACGGTGCGGGCAGAATGGCTCTGGTACAAAGTGAATAACTCGTAATTGTGATGTAGTCGATTGCTGCATGACACGACCGTTGCTCGTTGGACAGATTAGACTTAAACGGTTGTCCGAAAAACTGGGGCCATTTCTGTGTGGCACATCAGTCCTTGAAAAGGGAGACCTTCAGGTTGCCCAGTTGATCGAATATGGGGTCGCTTTCCATCTTGGCCTTCACCAGTCGCTCCTGGACGGGAATGAGCTTCTGAAGTTCGAGGAAGCGGGGAGAATCCTGTGCGTCTGATAGTTCCAGCAGCGTTGCCTCATTCATGAGCTTCTACAGGGAGGACTTGCACTTCATAGCATGCCCTCCCTAGAAGTTGACTCATGTCATGGCAGATTTATCAGCTGCGCAATATTATTCAAACGCCAGGTTGGATTCAAATGTGAACATTTCCGGGGTCATCCAAGTTGCGTCAGGATACGCTCATAATTTGCTGCCTTGCTTGCATCTGTACGGGGTGTATACCTATTCCGGTACATCACGATGTCCCGACCGAAACCGAAACGACAACGGCCAAATCGGAAAGTGTATCCCAGTTGAGGCTTGCACCGTTTTACCACAAGAGTGATGTCAAGGATTTCGAGAGTGAGCTACGTGACGCATCAGACCACATAGAAATCATAGAAAGCACTAGTCTGTGGGAGCAGATATTTCCGGAACGCGACCCTGATGCAGAGGCCAGGCTGGAGGAACTCACCAAACCCGAGACACTTGACTTACTGGATAGCCTGAACATACAGAGCATAATAATTATAAACCCACCGACATCATCTTCTGGGGAAGATAGTTTTCGATTCCTTGGCGCTGCATGGCAAGGTTCGCAAGCACACTCCACAAAAATGTCCGCTCTCGTGCTCGATATTGAGACCTCCCGGGACTCTGAGCAATTGACGACTTCTGCGGCAGGGAAATCACGGGCAGCCTGGGTGTTTATTCCATTACCGATTATTAATTTCTTTTTCTGGGACTTCGAGGCAGATACCGAAGGAAGTGCAAAAGAAGGCCTCGCAAAAGCATTCGCTGAAAAACTGCTGGCACAGTATGCACAACGTCCTGTCAGGATTGCAGTCCTTGGCGCCATCGCGGAGTCAGACAAGCAAAAAAACTCCGATACAATGCGCGCGAGAACAGCGCCAAGAAGTACCAACAGCACAGTTTTTGGTTTAAGTCCCGAGCAGCTTGAGTGGAAAGCTTCACTGGGCAATCCCGAGGCTCAACTACAACTATACTGGAATCTTTCTACCCCGGAGCGCCTGCTTTGGCTATGCCGATCCGCAGACCAGGAGCATTCTGAAGCCCAGAAGCGGCTGGGTATTCTTTATGAGAATGGTGCCGGCGGTGTAACCACCAATCCGGTATGGGCCTTTGTATGGTACAGCAAGGCCTCTTTGAATGGTGACTACTGGTCTGGTCTATCTGCCGAAAGAATACTAGGCCAGTTGAATGAACAGGATGCCGCACGCGCCAGGGAAATGCTTGAAAACTGGGAATCAGGGCAATGCAAGTCTGATTTGCAACCGATCTGGACCACAGACATTATGCCAGCACAAGATGATCATGACGCGATATCCACCCCACCCTAACTCACGACTTGTTGCCGGTATCAGTAAGGGATTTGCGTGGGTTGTCATTGGTATCATTGTAATCCTGTCGATCGGTTGCTTCACAACGGCCTCGTTGCAGGAAGCCACGGGCGAAAAGGCAAGAATTCATGTCAGATTACTGAAAGTGGACTCATCCTTGCCAGTCGTTTACAGCGAGGAAACTCCGCAGCGCAATGAAACCGGTATTTTTGTAGGCCAATACATTGCCGGCTGCCACACTTATACGATCTACGCAAACCCGTCGCCAGAATCAACGAATGTACTTACAACCGAATCAGTCGAAATCTACCCTTTGATACTGGACGATGAGTCTGACGAACATGGTCTGTGGAGCCTTGTTCCGGATAATCGCTGCGCGTTACTGCTAATGGTCGGTGAAGTACAGGAGACGGGGTTCGCGGGCTTTTCACTCTCGACACGCGACAAGGTTTTAAAACGGGTTGGGATTTACTTGCAAAAAGACAAACCAGGAAAGAGTATTTTTTGGCTGTTTAGCATATACCCGGCTCCTTTCTATGATGCGGTTCTGCTTGTGGTAGGGACACCGTTATTTGGAGCGATGGCAATTGATTCCGCTTCCCACAAGGCATTTCCGGATCCCGTAACTGTCTCATTCGATTTTCCCGATGGAACCCGCAGCCAAACCTCAATAACATACAAAGAAGCCGAGACCACCCTTCGTCGCAATTTCCCGGCCCTGTTCTCCCCATTACTGAACGAATGGAACGATATAAGGTTCTGGACGAGAGCGGCGCTGCTCAAGCTGCGACTCGATTATCGTGAAGTCACCTCAGATAAAGGCAATATAAATCTCGCACAGATTAGCCAGTATCAAGGTCTCTGGCGATATGATCCCAGAGATGGTCGGGGGCTAGAAACAGATATCCGCGAGCCGCTCCAGGACACACGCTACATCCGCTACAACTGCAATTCCTGCAAGGAACTCCCACTTACAGGAATAGTAAATAAGCAGCCACCTGTTCCCAGGCCACCTGGTGGGGATACCGGATATCAGTCACTTTTGCAATCTGCTGAAAATGGCGATCCTGCGTCACAATGGCATCTGTATTTCGATAACGGCAGGCGCAAGGAAGACTGGCCGTGGCTGTGCAAGGCCGTAGACCAGGAATATGGTGACGCTATGGTAGAAATAGGCGAAATCCTCTGGCATGGCAGAGACGGGATAGTCCAGAATCGCGAACTGGCCTATTGCTGGTATAAAGCCGCCTTTGCATCCGGTACTCACACTTTTGGCCATCTCCGGTCATTCCCGGATGACTCTCGATCGGTTGAGCTGACACGCAATTCCGGTCGTTCACGTCTTGCGATATGTGCTCACACCTTTGGCCGCTTTCAGTCCTTGGCAGAAACAAAAACGGCGACCGGGGCCACCGGTATTTTGAGCTACCACAGGGCCTGGTTACAGTTATTCTGATGCTGAAGTGGATTCACAATCAGTCTCATCAACAGTCTCTTGAGTCCCGCCCTTCTGTATACCATCATCATGGCCTGCAAATGCTACGTTAGATAACGTGGCAATGAATAACATAACTAACGAAACGCGCAGAGCATTCATACTTTCCTCTTCCGTTCAGGTTAGAAAACTATTGCAATTGTTTTGAATCTTTGAGGTTCATCTGCGTCATTAGACTCGCTAGCTTGGGATTGTCTGAAATAATGAAGGCAAAGTTATCCCACTGCTCATCGGTAAAGGTTGTCATGATTAGTTCCCTGCAGGAGAGTTTTATCTTCAAAAGCTGGACCTGCAATTCCTGGATATCTGATTGGAAAGCAAGTAGTTGATCGCCCGTTATGCTTGGCGATAAAGATTGAACACGAAATTCAACCATCTTCTCAATGATCTCATTCATGAGACTAACCATATTTGTATAGTTATTCCTTCTCCATG
>JASFOC010000341.1:0-3728 GCA_050116715.1 Gammaproteobacteria bacterium | reverse complement strand
CCGTCCAGGTGGAGTTTGGCAGGAATATAATACGCGTTGAGTTCGATGCCAGAGGCACCGGCATCCTGCATCAGCCGGGCTGTTTCGATCCAGCCTTCGTTGGTAATGCCATTGAGGCTGCCGATGACAGGAATGTCCACGGCTTCGGTGGCGCGGCGCAGCAGGTTCAGGTACTCGTCCGGTCCGGTCTCGTAGTCCTCTAATTCCGGAAAGAAACTCAGCGACTCGGCATAACTCTCGGCCCCGGAGGTAATCAGGTGCTCGATGGCGGCATTCTCGTGCTTGATCTGTTCCTCGAACAGCGAAAACATGACCACCGCCGCGGCGCCGGCATCCTCCATGCGGCGGAAGTTGTCGAGCTTCTCCGACAGGGGGGAGGCGGAGGCAACGACCGGGTGCTGCAGTTCCAGCCCCATGTAGGTGGTGCGCAAGTCCATGGTGTAATCCTCTGGTTTCTTTTTCGGTTTCGCTCAGTCGCCGCTGCCGGCATCCGGGTGTATGTCGGTCATGCCGCGCCGTTCCTTGCCCTGGTAACCGGCGCGCTCGTAGATGCGCCACTTCTGCTGCACCTGCTCCTGCGCCTCGCTGATCAGCATCTCCGCCTCTGCCGGATTGGTGCGGGTAAGCATCTTGTAGCGCAGCTCCTGGTAAGCATAGTCCTTGAATGCGATGTGCGGGCGCGGTGAATCGAGTACGAACGGGTTCTCACCTGACTTCCGGACCTCCGGATTGTAACGCATCAGCGGCCAGTAACCACTCGCCACCGCGCGGTGCTGCTGCAGCAGGCCGTGCTGCATGTTGATGCCGTGCGCGATGCAATGACTGTATGCCAGGATCAGGGACGGGCCGGGGTAGGCCTCTGCCTCGCGGAACGCACGCAGCGTCTGTTGCGGGTTGGCACCCATGGCGACCCGTGCGACGTACACGTTACCGTAGGAAATTGCCTGCAGGGCGAGGTCCTTCTTGGGGACGCGCTTGCCGCCGGTGGCGAATTTCGCCACAGCAGCCAGCGGGGTGGCCTTCGACATCTGCCCGCCGGTATTCGAATAGACCTCTGTATCCAGCACGAGGATGTTAATGTCGCGTCCCATGGACAGCACGTGGTCGAGCCCCGACGAACCGATGTCGTAGGCCCAGCCGTCGCCGCCGATCAGCCAGACACTGCGGCGCACCAGCTGATCGGATACCGTCAGCAGGTGGCGGGCCGCTTCCGAGTCCATGGTGCGCAGCTTTTTCTCCAGGTCGGCGACCAGGGCCCGCTGGGCGCGGATCTCGGATTCCGTGATCTGCGGCGCCAGCAGGATTTCCTGTACGTAGCCTACGCCCAGTTGCGGCGCCAGTTCCTTCAGCAGCCGCTCGGCGGTTGCTACCTGCGTGTCGGCCGTGAGCCGGAAACCGAAGCCGAATTCGGCATTGTCCTCGAACAGTGAATTGGACCAGGCCGGCCCCTTGCCCGCGGTATTCTGGCTCCAGGGCGTGGTTGGCAGGTTGCCGCCATAGATGGAAGAGCAGCCGGTGGCGTTGGCGACGACCAGCCGGTCGCCGAACAGTTGCGACAACAGCTTCACGTAGGGTGTCTCGCCGCATCCCGCACAGGAGCCCGGGTATTCGAACAGCGGCTGCAGGAACTGCACGCCGCGCACCGTGGAGAAGTCCACCCGTGCGGGTTCGACGTAGGGCAGGGACTCGAAGAACTCGACGTTGCTGCGCTCGGTTTCGAGTACCGGCGCCTTGGCCTGCATGTTGATCGCCTTGCGTCCGGTTTCTTCCTTGCTCTTCACCGGGCAGACCTCGACGCACAGGCCGCAGCCGGTACAGTTGTCCAGGTAGACCTGCAGCGTGTAGTGCACGTCGGGAAGGCCGCGGGCGTCGATGGGTGCGTGGCGGAAACCGGCGGGGGCCTGCTGCAGTTGTGCGGTGTTGTAGAACTTCGCCCGGATCACACTGTGCGGGCAGACGAAGCTGCAGTTGCCGCACTGGATGCAGATGTCCGGTTCCCACGCCGGTGCATACATGGAGATGTCGCGGTTTTCCCAGCGGGCGGTTGCCGTGGGGAAGGTCCCGTCCGCCGGCAGGGCGCTGACCGGCAGTTCATCGCCCTTGCCGGCGATCATCATGGCCGTGACCTCGCGCACGAAGGCCGGCGCCTGCGGCGGGACCGGTGGCAGCAGGTCGGTGTTGCTGCTGACCTCGCCCGGTACCGTCACCTGGTGCAGCTGGGCGAGGGTGTTGTCGACGGCCTCGAAATTGCGGCGCACCACTTCCTCGCCCTTCTTGCCGTAGGTCTTCTGGATGGCCGTCTTGATCTTGGCGATCGCAGCCTCCTTCGGCATGACGCCGGACAAGGCAAAGAAGCAGGTCTGCATGACGGTGTTGATGCGGTTGCCCATACCGCTGTCGCGCGCCACCGTGTAGGCATCGATGACATGAAATGCCAGCCTGCGCTCGATGATGGTCTGCTGGATGACGCGCGGCAGGTGGTCCCAGACTTCATCTGCACTGTAGGGGCTGTTCAGCAGGAAGGTCGCGCCCTGCGCGGCCTTTTCAAGGACATTGGTGCGCTCCAGGAAATTGAACTGGTGGCAGCCGATGAAATTGGCGGATTGCACCAGGTAGCTGGAGCGAATCGGCTCGGGTCCAAAGCGCAGATGTGAAACGGTCTGGGAGCCGGACTTTTTGGAATCGTAGACGAAGTAGCCCTGGGCATGGAAGGCGGGGTCTTCGCCGATGATCTTGATCGTGTTCTTGTTGGCGCCTACCGTGCCGTCGGCGCCAAGTCCATAGAACAGCGCGCGTACCACCTGGTCTGGCTCGATGGCGAATCCAGGGTCAAATGCCAGGCTGGTATGGCTGATATCATCGTTGATGCCAACCGTGAAACCGTTCTTCGGCTGTGCCTTGTCCAGTTCCTCGTATACCGCCTTGACCATGGCCGGCGTGAATTCCTTGGAAGACAGGCCGTAGCGGCCACCGATGATGCGTGGCATCCGGGCGCACGGCAGGGTGCCATCGCTTGCTGCCTGGGACAGCGTGGTGACGATGTCCAGGTACAGCGGCTCGCCCGGCGCGCCCGGTTCCTTGGTGCGGTCCAGTACCGCGATGGCGCGGGTGCTGGCCGGCAATGCGGCCAGCAGGTGCGCGGCGGACAACGGCCGGTACAGGTGCACCTGGATCACGCCGACCGCGGCGTCCTGCGCCAGCAGCCAGTCCACTGTCTCGCGCACGGTATCCGCCCCCGAACCCATCAGGATGATGACCCGCTCTGCCTGCGGGTCGCCGTGATATTCGAACAGCTCGTAGTGGCGCCCGGTGAGCTCGCCGAATTCGCGCATCTTGCGCGCCACAATCTCCGGGGTGCGTGCGTAGAAGGGATTGACCGTCTCGCGGCCCTGGAAGTAGACGTCCGGGTTCTGCGCAGTGCCGCGCATGAAGGGGATGTCGGGGCCGAGGCCGCGCTGCCGGTGCGCGCGCACCAGATCATCGTCGATCATGGCCCGGATCTCGGTGTCCGAGAGCAGCGTGATCTTGTTGACCTCGTGCGAGGTGCGGAAGCCGTCGAAGAAATGGATAAAGGGAACGCGGGCCTCCAGCGTACTGGCCTGTGCGATCAGGGCCATGTCATGGGCCTCCTGCACCGAACCTGAGGCCAGTTGCGCAAATCCGGTGGGACGTACCGCCATCACATCCTGGTGGTCACCGAAAATCGACAGTCCCTGGGCCGCCAGTGA
>JASFOC010000340.1:0-3731 GCA_050116715.1 Gammaproteobacteria bacterium | reverse complement strand
GAGTTCGGGGAGGCAAATTAACACATGAACATCAGACAGAGATGTCGATGTGTTGCGGCGTAACCATGGTGAAGTTCAGTGCAGGGTCATGCTGCCGGACCCACAGCACTTTTTGTACTTCCGTCCACTGCCGCACGGGCAGGGTGCGTTACGGCCAATCTTGGGGGTGGTGCGGACGACAGATTCGTCGGGAGTACGTGTGGCTGGTGACTGCATTCGCTGCTCACGCCAGAAATTGTGCAGTCGCGCCAGGGCGGGTGTCACCTCATTCATCCAGTGTTCCGCATCACCTTGTTTGTCGGTGATCGCCAGGCCCTCGTCCGTCCCAAGGCGCATGAAAGGTGCGAACCAATCCGGATGACCTACCATCAACGGGGTCCATGCCTCCTGGGTCAGGCGGGTGCCGAGCAGGAAACCTTCGCACCATTCTGCTGCACCCCATTCCGCCGAGCGCCAATAGATGGGCTCGAATCCCTGTGGGTTGTCAGCAAATTGCTGCACCACCTGGTTGTAGAAGCGCATCACCAGTTGCATGATCCGGTTGGCTTCGTCCAGGTCCTCGAATTGCGCTTCGGCTTCGCCATCGTACAGGTCCCAAACCCAAGGTAGCCATAGTGATGGCAGCACCGTCTCCGGGCCGACGGCCAAGGCTGCCAGAAAACCCTCCAGCGTGGCGACATCCATCGTTGTGTTTTCGCGGACGGGGGCGGCGAGGAAACCGTCGAGTGTATCGAGTTCACTATCAGTGAGCCGGGTATGCAATTTTTCCATGGCCGGTTTTTATATCAATGTCTGGACGAATATTTCAGGCATGTGCCTCGATGCCAATCACCAGCCTTTTACCCATGGCCTCCAGGGCGGCTTCCAGTCGCGGCAGCTTGGACCGGTGGTGTGGATCCAGTAGTCGGCGGATTTCCTTTTCATCGGCACCCAGGCGCTTTGCCAACTCGGTGTTCCGGATGCCGGCTTCCTTGACTGCGATGTAGAGCGCTGCTTTTACGGCCATCTGTGCTGGCACCGGTACCAGTGCCTGGCGGGCCTTGCGTGCACTGGGATGGGGGATGGCATCACCCCGATTCATACGACCTGCGATGGCTTCTTCCAGTGCATCCGTGGCCTCCTCAAGCGCCTCCTCACGGGAACCAGCATCTGTGGCCGCCTCGGGAAAATCAGGGAAGGTGACAAGGTAAAAACCGGCATCGTCTCGGACCACGGAGGCAGGGTAGGCATAATTCTCGTTCATGGTGTCTATACTCTCGATTGGCAGCAGGTCATCATTGCTCGATATCGGATTTATCCAGGCCCAGATCAGTGAGCATTTTCTTCAGTAGTCCCGGCCCGATCTCTTTCTTGCGGTCCTTCACAATCGTGTAGCGATCACCAAGATAGAGGGTGCCGTGACTGCCTTTGCCCAGTTTCCCGGACCAACTGCAACTGGAGACGACGTTCCCTGGCGATTTTCCTGAGTCGCTTGAGGAGTTCGTTTCCGTTCATGGAATAAGTATCGGACAAAAATGTCCGTAATTCAATAAATGATTGATGACTGGCTGCCCGTCCGATCGATACCGCGTGTTATCTTCCAGTTCGCCCCAAAATTGGCTGTGTTCGGGCATCTGTCTCAGTTCGTGATTTTGGCGAATTTCGATGAAATTACTGGCGTGTTTTCCGTGGCTTGCAGACTGATACCGTACCAAGGGTTCGAATTACGTACTGCCCGCCATACAGTCTGGTCTCTGTTTCGCGTCTCAGCGGAACAGTGACAAACTCACAATAAATCAGCAAGTTAAACGGTAGATGAGGGCGTCTTCAGCACCCTAAACCGAACTACTTTTCTGGAAATTTCCCCAAAATTCCGATTTGTCTCAAACGCCGATTTAGCTGGTTCGGTGGACTTCCCCCGTTTTTGTAGTCACCGTCTAGATTTTCAATTGAACCGGCCTGATAAGCTGCCGGGCTCACCTGTCCTGGATGGCTGTGCCGACTGGTCCGATTGTAGAGCACTTCGATGTAATCAAAGACCTCTGCCAGGGCTTCGCACGTGCTGCATACCTCCTCCGCCGGATCCGTTCTTTCTTCAAGCTGCTGAAAAAGGACTCAGCCCGGTGTAACAGCCATCACGATATCCCATGTGGCGGTGAAATCGATATTCGCTGCACCAGATTGCTTGAATTCTGTTGTCACCAGGTGACGATAGGCTTCAGGTAAACGCTGGTAAAGAAAGTCACTGGCGTTACGGGGATCGCCCGCAACATACAGTTGGGTGGTAAAGGGTTCCTCACCTGTGGGGAATACCGCAACGTGGATGTGGGGTGTTCGTCCGGGATACGGCATCGGGCGGATTGTCCGGAATCGGTACCGACCAAGTTCGTCGCTGATTGTATGCCCGATACCCTGAAATGCCGGGTCGATCGGGTGCTCGCCCGAATCCCGGGGATGCCGATAGCGGCCGTTGAAGTCACACTGCCAGATTTCGATGCGTAAACCACCCAGTGGCCGCCCGTTCTGATCGAGGATACGACCATCCAGATCAGTGATCTGGCCCAACGCCGCTTGCTCCTGTCCTGCAACGTGCGTCAGATCGTTGTCATCATCGAGTGGCAATTCCTCCGGATAGAAGGGGCCGGCCGACTGACGTGGGGTTGGGCTCCGCAAGGCTGCCAATACTGGTACGGTATGCATGGCGAGTAAACCGGTGGAGCCCTGAAGGAATCGCCTGCGCGTAATTTTGTGCATAGTTTGACTCCGGGAACCGTTGCTTTTCAGACCTGTGAAACTGTCAGGGGTTCATCGCGACTCCACGGAACAGCCATAGGGTTTGGTACCGGGTGTAGCGACGTGCTTGACCGTTGCCAGTTCCTGCACGGTAACGCATATATATTGCGTGGCCTGATCGGGATATCCAGCTGAGGATTGCTTGCCGATGATGCAGGTTAATCCGCTTGATAGGCCAAACCCCGTCGTCTCCTGGACTAAAAGAGTGGATGGTAGTGGCAATGGTGAATTCCCTGATACTTCCCTGTTATGAATTTCAGGGTTCTTCCGGGTGCGGGGTAAATAGCATAAATAACAGTGAACTCCAGTCTGTTTCTGCCGGAGATCGCAGGAAAATGGAGAGAATTCCCTGTAGATTTCCCGTAAACAGGGATACTATTTGAGACGGGTTCGCAGCGGACTGCAAGCACCGCCATACAGTCTGGTCTCTGTTTCGCGTCTCAGCGGAACAGTGAAAAACCCATAATAAATCAGCTTCGTCATTCCGGCGCATGCCGGAATCCAGGAAAACCAACAAGCTGGACCCTGGCCTTCGCCGGGGGTGACGACTTATTCAGGGTTTCCCTTCATGAGTGTCTATGGATGGCGCTGGTAGAAAAAAACACATAACGTTGATCAAGGAAGATCCATTGAAATTTATCCATGCCGCCGATGTACACCTCGACAGCCCGCTCCGCGGGCTGGAGCGCTATGAGGGTGCCCCGCTAGCGGAAATCCGCAGCGCCACCCGCCGCGCCTTTGACAATCTGGTTGCACTGGCCATTGAAGAGGCGGTTGCTTGCGTGCTGCTTGCCGGTGACCTCTACGACGGTGACTGGAAGGACTACAACACCGGTCTGTATTTCATCGACCGGATGCGGCAGCTCGAGTCCGCCGGCATTCCGGTTCTCATCGTGGCGGGCAACCACGATGCCGCCAGCCAGATTACCAGACAACTGCGCCTGCCGGAAAACGTCACC
>JASFOC010000339.1:0-3739 GCA_050116715.1 Gammaproteobacteria bacterium | reverse complement strand
GTCATCCTGTTCACGTTTATCGTGGCCCTGATTCTCACGGTCATTCCGCTGCCGGAAGCGGGGCGCTACCTGCGGCCTGACTGGGCCGGACTGGTCCTGATCTACTGGTGCCTGGCGCTGCCTGACCGGGTTGGTGTCATTACCGGCTGGCTGCTGGGCCTGGCCGTCGACCTCCTCACTGGCGCATTGCTTGGCCAGCATGCCCTGTCGCTGGCATTCGTGGCCTACCTGACGCTTAAGTTCCATCAGCGTGTCAGGCTGTTTCCCATTTCACAGCAGGCACTGACCGTGCTGGTGCTGCTGATGCTGCACCAGTTGCTGGCGCTCTGGATCAGTCGCATGATCGGCCGCCCCGGTGCGCCCTGGTTTTTCTGGGCGCCCTCGCTGCTGGGTATGCTGATCTGGCCGCTGGTATACGGGACGCTGCGCAGCCTGCGGCGCGGATTCCACGTCAACTAGATCCTGCCGCATGCCAAATCCGGCGACACTCAAGGACTACTTTTTTGAATCCCGGCTGGTGATGAACCGGGCCATTGTGATGCTCGTATTCGCCGGCATCCTGGTGCTGGTCCTGTTCGCGCGGCTCGTTTACCTGCAGGTTATCGCACACGAACATTTCACCACGCTATCGGAAGACAACCGCGTCAAGCTGCAGCCGATCCCGCCCAATCGCGGGCTGATCTTCGACCGCAACGGCATCGTGCTTGCGGAAAACCTGCCCTCCTACCGACTGGAAATCACGCCGGAGCAGGTGACTGACATGGACGCCACCCTCAGCGCGCTGGAGGAGATCCTCGATATCCGCGAGCTCGACCGCAGCCGCTTTGAAAAGCTGCGCAAGCGCAAGCCGGGCTTCGAGGCAGTGCCGCTGCTGTTCCATCTAGACGACGTGCAGGTGGCGCGCTTCTCGGCCAACCGGCACCGCTTTCCGGGCGTGGACATCACCGCGGGTCTGGCGCGGCACTACCCGCAGGGCGAACTGGCGGTGCATGCGCTGGGATACGTCGGACGCATCGACGAACGCGCCCTGAAAGAGCTTGACACCTCGAATTACCGCGGCACCACCCACATCGGCAAGATCGGTGTTGAAAAGACCTACGAGGACCTGCTGCACGGCACGGTCGGTCTGCAGCAGGTCGAGACCACGGCACAGGGCCGGGTACTGCGGGTGCTCAACCGGGTTCCACCGGTATCAGGCCACAACCTTTACCTGACGATAGACTCGCGCGTCCAGGCTGCGGCGGAAGCCGCCTTCGGTGATTTCTCCGGCTCGGCAATTGCCATCGACCCGAATAACGGCGACGTGCTGGCCTTCGTCAGCCTGCCGACCTATGACCCGAATCCGTTCGTGAACGGCATCGAGTACGGGGATTACGCCGCCTTGCGGGATGACGAGAAACAGCCGCTGTTCAACCGCGCCCTGCGTGGCCAGTACCCGCCCGGCTCGACAGTCAAGCCATTTATGGGCCTCGCCGGCCTGGAACAGGGCGTCACCAGCGTGCATTCAAGCACCTACTGCCCGGGTTTCTACATGCTGCCCGGCAACAGTCGCAAGTATCGCGACTGGAAACGCACCGGGCATGGCACCGTGAACATGCACAGCGCCATCGTGCAGTCCTGCGACGTGTACTTCTACGACCTCGCACTGTCACTCGGTATCGGACGCATTCATGACTATCTGCGCCACTTCGGCTTCGGACACAGGACCGGCATCGACATCCTCGGCGAACTGCCGGGCCTGCTGCCGTCGCAGGAGTGGAAGCGCAAGCAGCGCGACCAGCCATGGTTTCCCGGGGAAACCCTCATTACCGGAATCGGCCAGGGATTTTTCCTGACCACGCCGATGCAGCTGGCAACCGCCACAGCCGCGCTGGCGAACGGCGGCCACATCCTGCAACCGAACATCGTGATGGCGGAACAGGTCGCGGGCAGCAGCGGCTTGCAGCCGCACCACCCGCGCCTGCTGGAAACCATCACTATCAATGAACAGGCCCACTGGGATGCCGTGATCGAATCCATGGTCGACGTGGTGCACAGCGCCCGCGGCACCGCCCGCAAAATCGGTCTCGACAGCCCCTACAGGATCGCCGGCAAGACCGGCACGGCCCAGGTATTTGGCCTGAAGCAGGAAGAAAAGTACGATGCCGAGGCGATCGAGGAGAAATTGCGCGACCACGCCCTGTTCATCGCTTTTGCGCCGGTGGAACAGCCGCAAATTGCCGTGGCCGTCATCGTGGAAAACGGCGGTGGCGGCGGCTCGGTAGCGGCACCCATTGCACGAGCCATCATGGACGCTTACCTGCAGGAAGACACCCCGCAATGAATGTTGCCCTGACACGACATCGCGAAGATGCCAGCCAGCGCGGCTGGCAGCACCGCGCCCACCTGGATGCACCGTTGCTGGTCACCCTGGTCGCACTATCGGCCATGGGCCTGATCGTGCTCTACAGTGCGGGCGGCGGCGATGTCAGGCTGATCGAGCGACAACTGGTGCGCCTGGGAATCGCCTACACCGGCATGTTCGTCGTCGCCCAGTTTCCACCGCGGGTGCTGCTGCGTCTGACACCCTGGCTGTTTGTGATCGGTGTGCTGCTGCTGCTTGCCGTACTGCTCACCGGTGAAATCAGCGGCGGCGCACAACGCTGGCTGAACCTGTATTTCGTGCGATTCCAGCCATCGGAAATGATGAAGCTGGCCGTCCCCATGATGGTCGCCTGGTATTTTGCGGACATCCGTCTGCCACCGAACCACTGGCAACTGCTGACCGCTGCCGTGCTGATCGCCGTCCCCATGCTGATGATCGCCAGGCAGCCCGACCTGGGCACGGCGTTGCTGATTGCCAGTTCCGGATTTTTCGTGGTGTTTCTGGCGGGCCTGCAGTGGCGGCTACTGGCCTTTTTCAGCGTACTGGTTACTGCTGCGGCACCGCTGATCTGGCACTTCATGCACGATTACCAGCGACAGCGCGTCATCACTTTCCTCAGCCCCGAGCAGGACCCGCTGGGCTCCGGCTACCATATTATCCAGTCAAAGATCGCCATCGGCTCAGGCGGCCTGTTCGGCAAGGGCTGGATGAACGGTACACAGTCACAGCTGGACTTCCTGCCGGAACGCTCCACGGATTTTATCTTCGCAGTGCTCGGCGAGGAGTTCGGCTTCATCGGCATCCTGGTGCTGTTCACGCTCTACAGCATCATCGTGGTACGCGGCATCATGATTGCCATCCAGGCACAGGACACCTACACACGCCTGCTTGCAGGCAGTCTCTCCATGACCTTCTTTGTTTACTTCATCGTCAACACCGGCATGGTCACCGGACTGTTGCCGGTTGTCGGACTGCCGCTGCCGATGATCAGTTACGGCGGCACCTCGATCGTTACCCTGATGGCAGGTTTCGGCATCCTGATGTCGATCCAGACACATCGCAAACTCCTGGCTACATGATCTGCAATCAATGCTAGAATGCGCACAGTCGATTAGCCGGGGGGACAGGTCATAGATGCGGTCACGCACCCTGACAACAGGATTTCTGACTGGCCTGCTGGCACTGGCAGGCACGGCCGTGCTGGCCGGATACGGCAATGAGCCACAGGTGCAGGCATTCATTGCCGAGATGGTCGACAGACATGATTTCACTCGTGATGAACTGCTTGAAGTGCTCGGGCAGGCGGAACGCCGCGACGACATTATCGAGCTGATGAGCAAGCCAGCGGAGAAACGGCTGGCCTGGCACGAATAC
>JASFOC010000338.1:0-3752 GCA_050116715.1 Gammaproteobacteria bacterium | reverse complement strand
CAGTCATCAGCCACGGCTACGGCGCGATGTATGCCTATGCCGATCGGCTCAGTCCGCAGGACCGCTGGGCGGTCGTTGCCTATATTCGCGCACTGCAACTCAGTCAGCACGCACCCGTACAGACACTCGCGGCAACAGACCGGCAGCAACTCGAAGACACGGGCGGCGGCAGTGACTAGGCGTGCCGGCTCACTGTTGGCGGTTGGACTGGTGGGGCTGCTGCTTGTCGGCACGGCCGCACTAGCGGGCGGCGCCGGCCTGCCATCCGCCTGGGTGGCAGCCTGCGTCTTCTGGGGCGGCCTGTCGCTGGGCAGCCTGGTGCTGTTGCAGGTTCACCAGCTCAGCGGCGGCGCCTGGGGTGAGGCGCTGCACCGCCCGCTGCTGGCCGCTGCCGGCGCGCTGCCATTGTTGCCGCTGCTGTTGCTGCCGCTGCTCGCCACCCCGGGCCAGTGGTATCCCTGGGCACATACTGACCTGCCGTCTGGCACCGTACCGGTCTGGTATCTCAACGTTCCCTTCTTCAGACTGCGGACGCTGCTGTACCTGGCGGTGTGGCTTACCCTGGCCTGGGCGGTCGGGTCCTGGGACAACCGGGACGAGGCCGCTGCCAGGCGCGCACGACGCAGCAGCCCGGCTGGCCTTATCCTGCTGCTGGTTACCACCAGCCTTGCCGCCTTCGACTGGATCATGTCGCTGGATCCCCGGTGGTACTCCGCGATCTTCGGGCTGCTGGTCACGGCAGGCCAGGTCACCGCGGCGCTGGCGCTGGCGGTACTCTGGTGCGTCGTGGGGCGTGCGGCAACAGCCACCGACCCGCAGCTGCGGCACGATTTCGGCAACCTGCTGCTGACCCTGCTGCTGCTGTGGACCTATCTCGTCGGCATGCAGTTCATCACGATCTGGATCGCCGACCTGCCCCGCGAGATACGCTGGTACCTGCCGCGACTGCAAACGGACTGGGGCTGGCTGGGACTCGCTGTCCTGACCCTGCACCTGTTTATGCCGTTGCCGCTGCTGCTGTCGCGCAGCACCAAGCGCAGCCGCGCCGGTCTCGGGCTGGCAGCCGCCCTGCTGCTGGGTGGCGAGGGCCTGTACGCCCTGTGGCTGACGCTGCCAACCCTGCACCCGCAGGGTCTGCAGCTCAGCGCGGCGGACCTGGCGGTGTTTGCCGGGGTGGGCGGATTGTGGCTGGCGTTCTTCCTGTGGCGCAGTGCGGAAACCGGAATGCCGCGGGCAGAGGCGTCTCGGGCCGGGGGGATGCCGTGAGCGGCCAACCGGCAGATACCCCACCGGCAGCGGCCTATGAACAGGCCGATATCCGGCCGGGGCCGGTCCTTGCTGCCGTGCTGGCGATGTTGCTGGTGCTGGTCGCGGTGCTGGCGTTGCTGTCACCCTGGCGGCACGGCGCGCCGGTCCCGCCCCCGCCGGCGCAGACCGGTGCGGCGCTGCTTCCCGACCCGAGCGCCGCGCTGGCGCGGTTCCGCGCCCGCAAGGCAGCCCGGCTCGGGGGCTATGGCTGGGTCGATGAACCGGCCGGTGTTGCGCACATCCCGGTCGAGCGGGCAATCGAGCTGTTGCTGGAACCCGATGCCGCCCCAGCCGGGGTGCAGGAGGCGGAACAATGAGCGGCTTGCGTTACGTGCTGCTGGCAGGCCTGTGCCTGTTCGCGTGCCAGGGTGTGGCGACCCCGGACGGGCTGTTCAAGCGCGTCGGTTTCGATCAGCACATCGGCGCAACCCTGCCGCTGGATGCCATATTCCAGGATGCCGGCGGCCACAGGGTCAGGCTCGGGCAATATTTCGGGACACGTCCGGTGCTGCTGGTACCGGGCTACTACGACTGTCCAAACCTGTGCGGGATGGTGTGGCGCGGCTTGCTGGAAAGCACGCGCAAGCTTGGTCTCGACGTCGGCCGTGACTTCGACATCGTTGCGGTCAGCATCGACCCCCGGGAAACGCCGCAACTGGCGCTGCAGAAGCAAACGGCCTACCGCGAGGCCTACGGTCGCGCCGGGTCCGCACGTGGCTGGCACTTCCTGACCGGGACCGGGACCGCTATCCGGCAGCTTGCCGAGGCGGCAGGGTTCCGCTATGTCTATGATCCGAAAATCGACCAGTATGCCCATGCCGCGGGACTCGTGATCGCCACCCCGGAGGGAACGATCTCGCGCTACCTGTTCGGCGTGCGCTTTGATCCGACCGATCTGCGCCTGGCACTGGTCGAGTCCTCCCGCGGACGCATCGGCTCTCCCGTCGACCAGTTGCTGTTGCTGTGCTATCACTACGATCCCGCAAATGGCCAGTACGGCTTGCTGATCATGAACCTGCTGCGCGGCGCGGGGCTGTTGACGCTGGCCACGCTGCTCGGCTTTGTGGCGTGGAGCCGGCGGCGTGAGGTACGCCGAACCGCCGACAGCCGCGGGGTGCCGCCGTCATGAACGGCCTGGTTCCCTACATCGAGGCAGCCAGCCGCAGCGGCAGCGAGATCGACGCCCTGCTGCTGGCACTGACACTGCTCTCCGGACTGGTGGTGGGGGGCATCAGCCTGCTTATCGTGGTGTTTGCAGTGCGTTACCGGCGCGGCTCGCGGGCCCCGCGCGGTAACGCGCCGGCGCGCGACCGGCGACTCGAATTTGTCTGGATCACCCTGCCGCTGCTGGTCTTCCTGGCTATCTTCTACTGGGCTGCCCGGCTGTACGCGGACCTGCGCACAGCACCGCCCGATGCCCTGGAGCTCAGTGTCATCGCCAAGCAGTGGATGTGGAAGGTGCAGCATCCCGATGGCCAGCGCGAAATCGATACCCTGCACATTCCCGTCGACCGGCCCGTCAAGCTGGTGATGACTTCGCAGGACGTCATCCACAGTTTTTACGTGCCGGCCTTCCGGGTGAAGCAGGACGTGCTGCCGGGGCGCTACACGATGCTGTGGTTCGAGGCCACGCGCACCGGCGAGTACCCGCTGCTGTGCGCCGAGTTCTGCGGCACGGGCCATTCCCGGATGCGCGGCAGCGTGGTGGTGATGACAGACGCCGCATACAGCCGCTGGCTCGCCGCAAACCCGGGACCCGGCTCGCTGGCAAACCAGGGCGAGGCCCTGTTTCGCAGCCACGGGTGCAGCGGCTGCCACGGTGAGAATGCCACGGTCCATGCCCCAAAGCTGGCAGGACTGTACGGGACCCGCATCCCGCTTGCAGACGGCAGCAGTGTCACCGTCGATGACCGCTATATCCGCGATTCCATTCTGCTGCCGGCCAGTGAAGTCGCCGCCGGCTACGCGCCATTGATGCCCTCCTTCCAGGGCCAGCTGGACGAGTCCGACATCATGTTGCTGGTCGCCTATATCCGCTCACTGGGTGAGCCCGGGGAGCCTTCCCCGTGAGCGCCGTCACGCCAGCGCAGCAGCAGAACTATCTCAACGTCTCGCGGACGCTGCGCGCCTGGCTCAGCACCCGCGACCACAAGCGCATTGCCCTGCTCTACCTGCTCTCGATCACCGCTTTCTTCCTGATCGCGGCCCTTGCCGCCGCAATGATGCGACTGGAACTGCTGACGCCCGCGGGCGACCTGGTGGACGCCGACACCTACAACAAGCTGTTTACCGTGCACGGCGTGGTGATGGTGTGGTTCTTCCTCATTCCCTCGATACCGGCGACCTTCGGCAACTTTCTCATCCCGCTGATGATCGGGGCCCGCGACGTGGCGTTTCCGCGGCTCAACCTGGCGAGCTGGTATTTGTATAGCGCCGGGGGCCTG
>JASFOC010000337.1:0-3787 GCA_050116715.1 Gammaproteobacteria bacterium | reverse complement strand
CTGCAGTCGTCGGCATCGGCACCTTTCAGGGCTACACCGAAGACGGTTTCGTCCTTGCCGGGAATGTCCACGCGGTAGACCTTCTCGGTGGCACCCAGGCCGGCTGCGAGGGATTCTTCAACGGCCTTTACGGCTTCTTCCTGGCTGTCGTACTCGGCCAGCACGCTGGGATCATCGAAATATTCCATCATGACGGTGTAGTGATACTTGCGCAGGTCCTCGGCAGTCAGGTTCTTTTCCGAACCATAGTCCATCTCGGCACCCAGTGCGCCTTCCAGCTGGGCACGGATGTCGGCCATGTCGGTGGCCATGCGGTAGGCTGCCGCCATGTAGACCGGGTTGGTGTAGCTGACTTCGACGTTGTCGCCATTCTTGGTGATGGCGATGCGGTCGATTGCGCCGTAGGCGCCGAAGTCGGATTTTGCGGCATAGGCTTTCTGGGCCTCGCTGGTCACCACGATGACTTCTGCACCGTCATAGGGTGAATAGTCACCCACGATTTCAAAGCCGGCAGCTTTCAGCTTGGATTTAACGTCTGCGGCAACGGATGCCACGTCACCGGACTGGTTTCCGGCAAACACGAACGGCATGAGAATGTCATCGGCCAGGGCGCTTCCTGCTGACAACACGACTGTAAAAACTGCGATTAATGTTTTTCTTAACAAGCGAATCATTCTAAATCCTCCACACACTTTAGAATTAAAAAATTTATGATTAGATAACGTTACCTTGATGCTATGAGGTACAGCCTTAAAAGATCAGGGTAACCCGAGCATGCATAACGAGTCGCAAAGTATAGGGTAATCAATGCGGTTGTGCGAGCGTCAATTTTGTATCATGTGAGGACTTCGCCGGGTATTTGCCGGATCTGTCACCAGGGTCCTGGCCTACCCGCTGGAACGCCAGAGTAACCGACTGAAAAATATGGACATGACCTGGAAACCACATGTGACGGTAGCGGCAGTTGCCGAGTTACAGGGCCGCTTCCTGCTGGTACAGGAGCGCGATGCCGGCAAGCGGGTCCTGAACCAGCCGGCCGGCCACCTGGAGGACTGCGAGAGCCTGCTGGCGGCGGTGCGGCGCGAGGTGCTGGAGGAGACGGCATGGCAGTTCGAGCCGCAGGGAATCGTTGGCATCTATCGCTGGCGTCACCCGCACAGCGGGATAACCTTCCTGCGTTTCACGTTTGCAGGAACACTGCTGACGCACGCGAGCGGGCACAGGCTCGATCCGGAAATCGAGCAGGTCATCTGGCTCAGCGCTGCAGGGATGAGGCTGCAGCAGGACCGGTTGCGCAGTCCACTGGTGCTGCGCTCCGTTGATGACTACCTCGCAGGCAGGTCCTGGCCGCTGGAAATCCTGGCAGATCTTGAATAATCCGGGTTGCAGACTTGTTGCGGTCCTGTTCGCGGTTGCTGCGCTGCCGTTGTCAGCTGATGACTGGATGTATCGTGGGCAAATCATCGCAGAACCGGCCACCGGCAGGTTCTCGGTGTGTTTCGACCACAGTTGCAGAACGATTGTTACCCGTGCCGTGAGCAGCCAGGAATGGCAATTGATTACTGCGCCATTGCAAACACCCGCAAGCGTGGCTGCCGACGAGCGGGCTGCAATTGCGCACGCGATTGCACTGATGGAACAGACAGTGGGTAATAAGACTGGCACCAGCGGCGACAGGGGTGGCAACCTTGCCGGTTTCGGCACGCCGGGACAAATGGACTGCATCGACGAATCGAACAACACCACGACCTACCTGAAGCTGCTGCAGCAGGCCGGCCTGCTCAAATTTCATGAAGTCAGGGAACGGTCGACGCGCTTTGGACTGTTCGCAGGCATGCCGCATACCACCGCGGTAATCCGGGATATCGAAAACCGGCAGGATTACGTGGTTGACTCCTGGTTTTTCGATAACGGGGAACGCCCAGTGATCATGCCACTGGAGGAATGGAAATCCGGCTGGAGTCCGGACGACGACCGCCATGAGTAAGGTCATCGTGGGTCTGTCCGGCGGGGTGGACTCCGCCGTTGCCGCGTTACTGCTCAAAGCGCAGGGCCATGCGGTCGCGGCGGTATTCATGAAGAACTGGGACGAGGATGATGAAGCCGGTTACTGCCCGGCGGCGGCGGACCTGGCGGATGCCCGGGAAATCGCTGCACGGCTGGATATCGAACTGACCACGGTGAGTTTTTCTGCGGAGTACTGGAACCGGGTGTTTACGCATTTTCTAAACGAGTATGCGGCCGGGCGTACCCCGAGTCCCGATATCATCTGCAACCGCGAAATCAAGTTTCGCGCCTTTCTTGATCACGCGCTGGCTGCGGGTGCGGACTATATCGCCACGGGGCACTATGCGCGCATCGCCAGGACCCCCACGGTACGCCTGCTGCAAGGCCTCGATGTGCGCAAGGATCAGACCTATTTCCTGCACACCCTGACACAGGCGCAGCTGGGCCGCAGCCTGTTCCCGCTGGGGGCGCTCGAAAAGTCAGAGGTACGCAGGCTGGCACGTGAAGCCGGTTTCAGCAATCATGGCAAAAAGGACAGCACCGGCATCTGCTTTATCGGGGAACGTCGCTTCGATGAGTTCCTGGCGCGCTACCTGCAGAGGAATCCGGGCGAGATCCGGACCCTGGATGGCGAGGTGATCGGTGAGCACGCGGGGCTGATGTTCTACACCATCGGGCAGCGCCAGGGGCTGGGGATCGGGGGACGTCATGGCGGCTCCGGGGAACCCTGGTACGTCATTGACAAGGACATGGCAAACAATATCCTTGTCGTAGCCCAGGGAGTCGATCACCCTGCCCTGTACAAGCGCTGCCTGCGGGCGAGCCGGCTGCACTGGATTTCCGGACAAGCGCCCTCCCCGTCGTTTGTCTGCACGGCACGCATCCGGCATCAGCAGCCACTACAGCCCTGCACCCTGGTGAGTCTCTCGGGCCATGAAGGCAGTGTGGAATTCGAGCGGCCGCAGCGCGCGATCACTGCCGGGCAGTCGGTGGTTTTCTACACCGGGGACGAATGTCTGGGCGGCGGGATTATCGAAGCCGCCATGGAGTAACAGGAGTGGATGCCGTACCTGCAGATTTACGCGACCGCTGTATCGCCCTCGCCGGGCTGTTCCAGTCTGTTCGACTGGTGCAGCAGACCGCGAGTGGCGAGCGTCGCGATGCCGTGGCGACTGTGGCGTGTCTGGGCAGTATCTTCAATACCGACCCCGCCACTGCCCTCGAGGTATATGGCAGCCTTGCAGCACTGCGACCGGGGCTCGAGACACTGCTTGGCCAGCTGGGCAGCGATAGCACTCAGCGTGACATGCAGCTGACCGGTTATGCCATCGCCCTGCTGCATCTCGAGCGCAAGCTGAACCGGGATGCGGACATGCTGCGCAATCTGGGTGACAGTATCGCGAATATTGCGGCGCAGTCGGCGCACCTCGATCCGTCCGATCCCGCGGTGATTGCCGCACTGGGAGAACTCTACAGCCAAACCATTAGCACCCTGCAGCCCAGGATCATGGTCAAGGGCGAGCAGTCCATCCTCACCGGCACGGAAAGCAGAAATATGATCCGTGCACTGTTATTGGGCGGTATTCGCGCCGCGGTGCTCTGGCGGCAGTGCGGCGGCAACCGGGTGCAGCTGCTGTTCCGGCGCAAGGCCTTGCTGCGCGCCTGCCGGCAACTGCTGGAGGAAGCCCGCAGGGATGGCTGAAGCCGGCAACCGTTGCCGGGTTTCCGTGTATAATCGCCGCCTCTCGAGGCGCGAGTCAGGTGCGCATTCGGGCACCTC
>JASFOC010000336.1:0-3788 GCA_050116715.1 Gammaproteobacteria bacterium | reverse complement strand
AAGCAGCGCTGGCAGATTGTGTCGCTCAAGGCGATATCGCCACGCGGCCTGGACGATGCCGCCCAGACTGCCTTTGCAGATGCTCTTGACCAATACAGCCGCCAGATCTGGCGCGGGGCGCGCAAGCGCAGGCGCTACCGCTATGACCTTGCCATGCTCGTCGACCCCGGGGAGAAGCTGCCGCCCAGTGACCGTGGCGCCCTGAAGTCCTTCATCCGCGCCGGCCGCGAAATCGGTATCGATGTCGAGCTGATCACGAAGCGTGATTATCCTCGCTTGCCCGAGTTCGATGCCCTGTTCATCCGTGAAACCACGGGCATAGATCACCATACCTACCGGTTTGCGCGCAAGGCAGAGGCCGAGGGCATGGTGGTGGTCGATGACCCGGTCTCCATTCTTCGCTGCACCAACAAGGTTTACCTCGCCGACCTGTTCCGGACACGCAAGGTTCCGGCGCCGCGCTCGCTGCTGCTGCACCGTGAAGAACCGGGGCTGGCGGACAGGCTGGAAGCGGAACTGGGCTACCCGATGGTCATCAAGATCCCGGACGGGTCCTTTTCTCGCGGCATCGTCAAGGTGCGGGACCGTGATGAACTGAAGACCAGTATCAGGGATCTGTTCCGCAAGTCGGCATTGCTGCTGGCACAGGAGTTCTTCTACACCGACTTCGACTGGCGCATCGGCATCTTCAACAACCGCCCGCTGTACGCCTGTCGCTACTACATGGTCAAGAATCACTGGCAGATTTACCACCACGGCAAGGGGCGTATTGCGAGCGGTGGATTTACCACGTTGCCCACCTTCGAGGTACCCCGTGATGTACTGCGCGCGGCGCTGGCCGCCACCCAGCCGATCGGGGATGGTCTCTACGGTGTGGATGTCAAGGAACGTGACGGCAAGGGTTACGTCATCGAGGTGAACGACAATCCGAACATTGATCGCGGTGTCGAGGACAAGTATCTCGGAGACGAACTCTACCGGCTGGTGATGGGGGAATTCCTCCGTCGAATGGAAGCGGACAAGGCGTGATCCTGCTGCAACTTGTTCCTGCCCTGCAGCCATCCCTGGTCCAGTGATCGCTTTCCGGCAACTTCCTGAGTCGTCCCGGACCATTGTCCGCTGCCGGTGCAGCGGGGCTTGATGAGAAAGAATGACCGGGATCGGGCCTTGAAAAATGCTGCAATGCAGCTTCACTGCTGCCCCGTGAAGTTGTTGCGATGATCCCGGTGCGGGTGGTATTGAAGGGCGGGTATCACAGCTCAATGGCTGGGGACATGTGCACCAGCCGCCGGCTAAGCGCAGCAGAGAAAGCGCCCCCGATAACGGGGGCGCATTACACGGGCATACTGCCTGCTGGCACCTGCCAGACAGGCAGGCTGTTTGATCAGTTCATGTCGAACCGGTCGAGCGTCATTACCTTGGTCCACGCGACAACGAAGTTATTGATAAACGCCGCTTCGCCGTCATCAGATGCATAGGTCTCGGCAACAGCGCGTAGCTCGGAGTTCGAACCGAACACCAGATCCACGGGGGTTGCCGTCCACTTCACCTTGCCAGTCTTGCGATCATGGCCCTCGTACATACCTTCCGACGTCGACTGCTTCCATTCTGTGGACATGTCAAGCAGGTTGACGTAGAAGTCGTTGCTTAGCTGTCCAGGCTTGTCGGTGAAGACGCCGTGGCTTGAACCGCCGGCATTCGCGTCCAATGCACGCATGCCGCCGAGCAGCGCCGTCATCTCCGGTACAGTCAGCGTCAGGAGGTCGGCCTTTTCAACCAGCATGTCAGTTGGTGAGCCGTAACTTCCGTCGCTGTAGTAATTACGGAAGGCATCTGCCCGGGGCTCGAGTACGGCAAACGAATTAACATCGGTCATCTCCTGCGTTGCATCCGTGCGTCCCGGTTTGAAGGCGACCTCGACCGTGTGGCCGGCGTCACCAGCTGCCTTCTCGATCGCTGCGGCGCCACCCAGTACGATCAGGTCAGCCATGGAGACTTGCTTGCCGCCGGGAGCCTTGGCGTTGAAGTCCCCCTGGATCTGCGCCAGTGTCTCCAGCACCCTGGCCAGTTCTTCCGGATCGTTGACCTCCCAGTCCTTTTGCGGAGCCAGGCGGATGCGCGCACCGTTGGCGCCACCGCGCATGTCAGAACCGCGATAAGTGGAGGCCGATGCCCATGCCGTTCTGACCAGTTCGGGCACCGTCAGCCCCGATTTCAGGATCTTCGCTTTCAGGTCGGCCGCGTCGCTGGCGTCGATCAGCTGGTGGTCGACCGCTGGAACCGGGTCCTGCCAGATGAAGACTTCCTCCGGAATTTCACTGCCCAGGTAACGCGCGCGCGGTCCCAGGTCGCGATGTGTCAGTTTGAACCAGGCCCTGGCGAATGCCTTGTCGAACTCCTGCGGATTCTTCAGGAAGTGCTCGGCGATCTTGCGGAAACCCGGGTCTTCCTTGAGCGAGAGGTCCGTCGTCAGCATGATGGGCGGATTACGTTTTCCCTTGACGTGGGCATCCGGTACCAGTGTGTGTGCCGACTTGTCGGTCGGAACCCATACTGTTCCGCCACCGGGTGATTTCTGCTTTTCCCAGTCGTATTTGAACAGGTTATCGAGGTACAGGATCGACCATGCGGTCGGCGTCTGGGTCCATGCGCCTTCCAGGCCGCTGGTCATGGTGTCTTCGGCATTGCCCTTGCCGCAGCTGTTCTTCCAGCCAAGGTCCTGCTGCTCGACAGGTGCTGCGGCAGGCTCGGGGCCGACGCAGTCCGCTTTCGTGGCACCGTGGACCTTGCCCAGCGTATGGCCACCCGCGATCAGCGCAACGATCTCTTCATCGTTCATTGCCATGCGGCCGAAGGACTCACGGATATCTGCGGCAGCGGAGACCGGGTCAAGATTGCCGCCGGGTCCTTCCGGGTTCACGTAGATCAGGCCCATCTGCACAGCCGCCAGCGGGCTTTCCAGTTCACCGTCCTTGCTGTAGCGCTTGTCGTTTGCGAGCATCTTGGTCTCAGGACCCCAGTAGACCAGGTCAGCCTCCCAGTCGTCCTCGCGCCCGCCGGCGAAGCCCAGGGTATTGAATCCCATCGATTCCAGCGAGACGTTACCGGCCAGGATCATCAGGTCGGCCCAGGAGACATTGCGTCCGTATTTCTGCTTGACCGGCCACAGCAGGCGGCGTGCCTTGTCCAGGTTGGCATTGTCCGGCCAGCTGTTGAGCGGTTCGAAGCGCTGCTGACCACCGTCGGCGCCGCCGCGGCCGTCAAGTGTTCGGTAGGTTCCCGCGCTGTGCCACGCCATGCGGATCATCAGGCCACCGTAAGTCCCCCAGTCCGCAGGCCACCAGTCCTGCGAGTCTTTCAGGGTTTTCTCGATGTCTGCCTTGAGCGTCTTGAGGTCGACGCTTTCGAATGCCGCTGCATAATCAAAATCGTCACCGTAGGGATTGGACCTGGCGTCGTGCGAGCGCAGTGGCTCCAGGTCCAGCATGTCGGGCCACCAGAACTGGTTTGTTTTCGCCCTGATCTCGGCATTTGCCGGGATAGATGCCAGCGATGCTGACATTATCGCTGCGACCAGCGCAGTTGCAGGTTTCGTTTTACTTGGCATTAAGTTAACCCTCCTTGAAACGATTGATGAAACTTCACAGATTCAATATAGAGACTCAGGATGCGTGTGAAAATCTGAATAAATAGAACTTCACGTTCAAATAAACAGAATAAGAAGTCGATTGACAACGACGCCTGGTGAGCCGTAAAAGTCGATCATGGTTCATGAATTTTCTGCCAGG
>JASFOC010000335.1:0-3798 GCA_050116715.1 Gammaproteobacteria bacterium | reverse complement strand
AGTGTCATCTCCTCCTGGCTGCTGGACCTGACCGCCAATGCCCTGAACAAGTCCCCCGGCCTGGAGGAATTCTCCGGCCGGGTGTCGGATTCCGGTGAGGGCCGCTGGACCAATATCGCGGCCATCGAGGCGGGGGTGCCGGTACATGTCCTGAGCGCAGCGCTGTACGATCGCTTTAACTCGCGCAGCGAGGCCGATTTCGCCAACCAGTTGCTGTCAGCCATGCGCTTCGAATTCGGTGGTCACCACGAAAAACCCGGGGGCGACAAATGATCTCCACGAACCCGTCGCGGGTCGCGAAGCCGGCACCACCCGGGGTAATGGTGATCTTCGGGGCCGGCGGCGACCTCGCCAAGCGCAAGCTGATCCCGGCACTCTACCACCTGACGGCTGAGAATCTGCTGTCGAAGCGCTTCGCCGTTATTGCGCTCGCTCGCCACGAGCACAACGACACCAGCTACCGTGAATACCTCGATACAGAATCACGCCGCTTCCTCGGTACGGACGTGTCGGAGGAACTCTGGCAGGACCTGTTGAGCCGCGTCCACTACCTGAACGGCGACTTCATGGAAGCCGACACCTACCAGCGCATCAAGGCGATGCTGGAGGCACTCGACGAAACCTACCAGACGGAAGGCAACTGCCTGTTCTACCTCTCCACACCACCGCAGTTCTTCGGCGATATCGCCACCCATCTGCAGGCCGCCGGGCTGGCGCACGAGGAAAACGAACAGTGGCGTCACCTGGTCATCGAGAAACCTTTCGGCCGTGACCTGGAATCGGCACAGGCACTCAATGCCAGTCTGCAGGCCGCCTTCAAGGAAGACCAGATCTACCGCATCGATCACTACCTCGGCAAGGAAACAGTGCAGAACATCCTGATGTACCGCTTTGCCAACAGCACCGTGGAACCCATCTGGAACCACCACTATATCGACCACGTGCAGATTACCGTGGCGGAATCCATCGGCGTGGAAAAGCGCGGCGCCTATTATGATCAGACCGGTGCACTGCGCGACATGCTGCCCAACCACCTGCTGGCACTGCTGTCCATCGTCACCATGGAACCGGCCAGCGCGCTGGACGGCAACGCGGTGCGTGACGAGCAGGCGAAGATGCTGCGCTCGATCCAGCCCATCCTCCCGGAGGAGGTCCTCACCCAGACGGTGCGCGGCCAGTACGGCGAGGGCCTCATGCCCGACGGCGAGCTGGCGCGCGCCTACCGCGACGAGGAGCGGGTCAACCCGCATTCCATGACCGAGACCTATGTGGCCATGAAACTGAAGATCGACAGCTGGCGCTGGGCCGGCGTGCCATTCTACCTGCGCACCGGCAAGCGGATGCCGGGGCGCTACACCGAGATCGTGGTGCAGTTCAAGCACGCCCCCAACATGATGTTTCGGGACTCGCTGGAACGCCGCGAGAATGTCCCGCCCAACACCCTGGTGCTGCGTATCCAGCCGAATGAAGGCATCGGCATGTCTTTCAATGCCAAGGTCCCGAGTGCGGTGCCGCAGCTCAGTCCCGTGGAAATGGACTTCAGCTACAGTGACTATTTCGGCAACGCACCGACCACCGGCTATGAAACCCTGCTCTACGACTGCATGAACAGCGATCCGACCCTGTTCAAGCGCGCCGATGTCATCGAGATCGGCTGGGAACTGGTGCAACCTATCCTGGACGTATGGGGCGCACTGCCGCCGCGGGATTTTCCGGACTATGCCGCCGGCACCTGGGGCCCCCCGGAAGCGGCCGATCTGCTGGCACGCGACGACCGCAGCTGGCGGGCCTGTGGTGGCAGCATACGCAAGCATGGCTGCCGCTGAGTCAGGGCCGGACTGGCAGTATTTTCCCGACGCTGCTGCCGTCGCGGCCGCGGCGACCGCCCTCATCCTGTCTGCCGCCGACGCGGCGCTCCGTGCACGCGGGGAATTCCGGCTGGTGCTGGCGGGCGGCACCACGCCGAACAAGGTCTACCGTCAGCTCGCAGCAAGCCCGGCGGAATGGTCACACTGGCAGATCTACTTCGGTGACGAGCGCTGCCTCCCGGCAGCCGACCCGGGGCGCAACAGCACCATGGCGGCTGCGACCTGGCTCGACCATGTGGGGATACCGCAGAAAAATGTCCACTCCATCCCCGCGGAACTCGGAGCGCAGGCAGCCGCGCAACGCTATGCTCCGCTGGTAGCGGCCGCCCGCCCCTTTGACATGGTGCTGCTGGGTATGGGCGAAGACGGCCACACCGCCAGCCTGTTTCCCGGACACGAGCATCCCGCCGGCGAACAGGTGCATGCCGTCAGTGCTGCCCCCAAGCCGCCGCCCGAGCGTGTCAGCCTGAGCCGGGAAGCCCTGAGCGACAGCCGCGACGTCCTGATCCTGATCACCGGTACGGGCAAGCGTGCGGCCGTGCAACGCTGGCGTGCCGGCGAGGACCTGCCGATTGCCCACATCACCGCACACGACCACCTGAGGGTGCTGATCGACCGGGAAGCCCGCAACACCGCGATTAGCACAGGTTAGGACCGCGCATTCCAGCAGCACCAGCTGCGACCTGCCGGTCTACAGCCTGTCACGGTTCACTGCAGCCCCGGCTGCTTCCCTCACTCGGCAAGGGCTGCCTCAGCCACTGCACGGATGATGCTGTGGGTTTCCTTTGTCGGATGCACCCCGTCCCAGAAGACATGGTTGTCCGGGTCCTTGCAAGCGTAGGGCGGCTGATTCGGCATAACGCAGGTATCCGTGCCATTTTGCGGGTCGCTGTCCAGCGGTGCGGTTACCAGCTGGACGAACCTGGAATAGACATCCATGGCAGTGATCCCGATGCCCGGCAGCATCGGGGATGACTGCAACCCTGCCACGACATCAACCAGCCCCGGAATTCCCGGCGGGAATCCGCACGCCGACGGGACCGGGCTGCCTGGCAGGGTGCCGAAGTTGTACAGCAGCGAGAAGCAGGTGGCATAGCCGGCCGCCTGCGGGATGTTGAGCGGCGGGTTGAATGCAGGCGCCAGCCCAAGATCCGGTGAGTTGACCACCAGGAAGTTTCTGGCTCCCGCCAGATAGAGAGTAATGATGTTCTCGTTCAGCGCATTCAGGGCACCACCCACGATGACCTGCACACTGGTCAGACCGGTTGGATCGCAAGGTAGCGTCTTTACTGCGTCAACGATATCGTTGCCGCCGATGAACACTACATAGAGCGCATCCGCCGGCGCACTGTAGTTGACATCCGCCAGGAAGGTGCTCACCTGTTCGGGGAAATGCCTATTCGTGTTCTGCTCCAGGCAACCCTGTGCCACCAGTTCGGGTTCGGGGCTGCCTGAACGGGCACGGGCACCACCGTAGGCATAGTTGGTTGCTTCACCGGGAGTGCGCAGTGCCGGGCGCACCGAGTCGGCGAGCCCCAGCGGGCGTGACAACTGTTCTATCCAGGTCGCACCATTGCTGTGATGCAAACCGCCACGGGTATAGGGGCCATCCGGCACCCTGAAGGCATCGAGCAGGTCATAGGGCGGCGTGTTCGCCAGACCCGTCGCCACATACTTGTTGCCTGTATCGGTCAGACTGTCA
The DNA here is from genome assembly GCA_050116715.1 of Gammaproteobacteria bacterium. Taxonomy (GTDB): domain Bacteria; phylum Pseudomonadota; class Gammaproteobacteria; order UBA9214; family UBA9214; genus UBA9214. Next base: position 228 of record JASFOC010000335.1, on the reverse strand, counting down.
CCGAAGGCAACAATCGCACGATAGGTACCGGCATGCAGAGACACCGGCAACAGCGCCGCAAGGCTAAACAGAATAGCGGCATATTTGCCGCGGCTGGATGTGTTCATGGCAACCTCCCGACTTGTCACTGGCATGTATTGCCGGGCATGATGCCCGCGCTTTTGCATATCACGCCATGCCAGGAATTATAGCGACACCACTCACAGGCCAACATGACATTCGTCAAAC
>JASFOC010000334.1:0-3811 GCA_050116715.1 Gammaproteobacteria bacterium | reverse complement strand
CCATTCGATGACACCGATATGGGCCAGGCCGCGTGCCGCGCCGCTGCCCAGTACGAGAGAGACTGTTTGCCTTTTCATGCCTGGAATCCTGAATCGCCTGTTACGCAAGTGTAGAGAACCGGCGCTCATCATACACCGGGCACGTCAGGCTTGTTCACACGGTGCCTGCATGGCTCCATCCGGGTTAGCGAACTGCTACAATCGTTTCCCATGCCCGGCAAATTGAGTCTCGAAACCCCCGCACACGACGACCTGCAACTGGTACTGGCAGGCAATTGGGTGCTCGCGGAGAGCCGCCCCCGGGCCAGCGACGTCGAACAGCACCTGCAGGCACATGGCGACGTCCGCAAGATCAGTTTCGATGGCAGCGGCATCACGGACTGGGATACCGGCCTGCTGATCTTCCTGGCCAGGATCTACCGGCTGGCCAGCAGTCAAAACATTGAAATCGATCCCGTGGGACTACCCGACGGCGCCCGTCGCATGCTGGCACTGGCGACGACCGTGCCACCCAGGGAGGGCGCGGGCAAACGTGATGAGGAGGCGCCACTGCTGCAGCGGCTGGGCCTGCTCGCAGAAACCATGTGGCGCGCGGCGCCCGAGATGCTGCACTTTCTGGGTGAGATCACGCTCTCATTCGGCAGACTGTTGCGCGGCAAGGCACAGTTCCGCCGCGCTGACCTCCTGCTGGTGATACAGGATGTCGGTCCGCAGTCCTTGCCGATCATCGCCCTGATCAGCTTTCTCGTCGGTGTCATTGTCGCCTACATGGGTGCGGTCCAGCTGGCTCAATTCGGCGCCCAGATTTACATCGCCAACCTGGTCGGGCTCGGCATGACGCGCGAGATGGGGGCGCTCATGACAGGTGTTATCATGGCCGGGCGCACCGGTGCCTCTTATGCCGCCCAGCTTGGCACCATGCAGGTCAACGAAGAGATCGATGCCTTCCGCACGCTGGGTTTCAACCCGATCGACTTTCTGGTCCTGCCACGCATGCTTGCGCTGATACTCGTGATGCCTGCCCTGGTGCTGTATTCGGACATCGTGGGCATCACCGGCGGCATGTTTGTCGCGGTGACCGCCTTTGACATCGGAAGCTTCGAGTACTACCAGCAGACCGTGCGTTCCATGGAATGGCGACATATCTGGGGCGGTGTGTTCAAGGGTACGGTCTATGCGATGCTTGTAGCCTTTGCCGGCTGCCTGCGCGGCATCCAGTGCGGGCGCAGCGCCCAGGCGGTCGGTGAGGCAACCACGTCCGCCGTGGTAACCAGCATCCTGTTCATCGTCATTGCCGGCGCGGTACTCACCATCCTCTACCAGCAACTGGGCATCTGAAATGGAAATGACGGCTGCACAGCAGGCAACCGACCCGGATACCCACATTGTCGTGCAGGACCTCACCATGGCATACGGTGATTTCGTTATCCAGCATGACCTGAATTTCAGCATCCGGCGTGGCGAAATCTTCATCGTCATGGGCGGCAGCGGCTGCGGCAAGACCACCCTGCTGCATCACATGATCGGCCTGAAACAACCCGCCAGGGGGCGGATACTGTTCGAGGGCACCAGCTACTGGGAGTCGCAGCCGGAAGTCCAGCAACAGATCAAACGCAGCTTTGGCATGAGCTTTCAGAGCGGCGCCCTGTGGAGTTCCCTGACGCTGGCGGAAAATGTTGCCCTGCCGCTGGGTGAATACACACAGCTGGAACCTGCGGAGATCGCCGAGATCGTCTCGCTGAAACTTGCGCTGGTCGGGCTGGCCGGATTCGAGGATTTCTACCCCGCCGAAATCAGCGGCGGCATGCACAAGCGTGCCGCACTGGCACGCGCCATGGCGCTGGACCCCGAGATCCTGTTTTTCGATGAACCGTCGGCCGGGCTGGACCCGATCAGCTCACGGCGGCTGGATGACCTGATCATGCAGTTGCGCGACAGCCTGGGCACGACGATTGTCGTGGTGACCCATGAACTCGCAAGCATCTTTACCATTGGCAACAATTCGGTCTACCTGGACACGGAGGCACGCACCATGACCGCCAGCGGCGACCCGAGAGAACTGCGGGACACTGGCTCCGATCCCGCAGTCAGACGTTTTCTCAATCGAGGTGAGACATGAGCAAGCAGGCCAGTCCAACCCTGATTGGCGCCTTCGTGGCAGGCGCCATCGGTCTCATCGTCGCCGGCATCCTGATTATCAGTGGCGGCAAGCTGCTGCTGACTGACAAGACCAGCTATGTCATGTACTTCCAGGGTTCGGTCAACGGCCTCAACATCGGCTCGCCGGTATCCTTTCGCGGCGTGAACATCGGCACCGTAACCGACATACAGCTCGTCGTCGGCGAGAAGGACGTCGACATCCAGATTCCGGTGATCATTGAAATCGACAACACAAAATTCATCAGCAGCCGGAAGGACAAACCCACGATGGGCGCTGTTGACCGCATCGATGACCTGGTGAAGGCCGGCATGCGCGCCCAGTTGCAGTTGCAGAGCCTGCTGACCGGGCAACTGTTCATCCAGATCGATTTCTACCCCAATACCGAGGCGCGCCTGGTCGGCAATGGCAAATACAGCAGGAACTACCAGGAAATCCCCACCGTCCCCACACCGATCGAGCGCATCGGCAAGCTGCTGGAGGGCATCCCGATCGACAAGGTCATGGAGGACATCATTTCCGGCATCGAGGGCATCGAACGCCTGGTCAATTCCGAGGACCTGCATCAATCCATCGCGGCCCTGCGCGAGGCGCTGGATGATTTCCGCTCGCTGGTCAACAACCTCGACCGGCAAGTCGGGCCGCTCGCCTCGAATGCCAACCTCACGCTGGAAGATGCCCGCAACGCCCTGCAAAAAGCCGGCAGCACGCTGGATGACGTCAGCGGCACGTTGCGACAGGCCAGCACAACGCTGCAATCCGCCGACGAACTGCTGAGTGACGAACAGATTCTGACTGCACTTGACAGTGCGCTGAACGAAATCAGTTCGGCGGCATATGCCATCCGCATCCTGGCTGAAACCATCAACAACCAGCCCGAGTCCCTGCTCAAGGGCAGACGCTGATCCCCGGAGGAACCCCATGCGCCAGATAATCCCGATTCTTGCGACCTGCCTCTGCCTGGCGTCCCTTTCCGGCTGCGGCGTGACCCAGCCCGCCAGGTTCTACATACTCACACCGGTCGAGTTCGGTAGCGAAAGTGCCGTACCCGGTCCAGCCCTGGGTGTCGGTCCTGTCGATTTCCCGGCATACCTCGACAGGCCTGAGATAGTCCATCGCAGCGGCGACAACCAGCTGCACTTCGCCGATGCGGATCGCTGGGCCGAACCGCTGAAGACAACCTTCACCCGGACCCTGGCAGAGAATCTGTCAGTCATGTTGCCCAGCGACCGGATCAGCCTCTATCCCTGGTCGCGTTCAACCCGGATTGATTACCAGATAGGCATTGACGTGCTGCGTTTTGACGCAGATGCCAACGGCAAGGTTGTGCTGGTGGCAGGCTGGGAAATAATCCGCCCGGATGACAGCACGGTCGTCAGCCGGCACAGGCGTAGCTACACTGAAGCAGCCGGCGACATCGTCTACCCGGCAATCGTGGCAGCACAAAGCCGGGCCGTGGAACGGCTGGCCCGGGATATTGTTACAGCAATCACCGCGCAATCTGCCGGCCAGTAATACGACCCGGCAAGCGGTTCATCGTGTGTCCTCGCGGCAAGGTCAGGAAACTGATGTTGTGATATCGTTGCGCGGATGATTCCTGAGCTGTCAACCAACCACCGCCTGTGGCGCAGCATCACCCCGGCCCTGCTGCTC
>JASFOC010000333.1:0-3812 GCA_050116715.1 Gammaproteobacteria bacterium | reverse complement strand
GGCTACATCGTGTATGCAGCAAACCAGGCGGAGAAGGCTGCCAACATAACCCTCATCGATGCGCGCGCGGTCGGTGCCTACGGACGCCTGACACTGTCAGGTCGTGAGGCCGACGTGGAGGAAGCCGCGGCGGCAGCCATTCATGCGGTTCAGCATCCATCGGGGACCTGATTCATGCATCGCCGTGAGCTACTGGATCTTCTGGCGCGTCATCAAACCCGGTTCATGGAGGAGGCGGGTTACGTCGCCCGGGCGCGTGCCTTCGTCGAGGCCAACGCAGATTGCTTCCATCGTGATCACTGGCCTGCGCACGTCACCGGTTCTGCCTGGGTGGTCAGTCCTGATCGCAGCCGGGTCTTGATGATGCATCACCGCAAGCTGAACCAGTGGTTCCAGCCCGGGGGGCATGCCGATGGGGATGCCGACATCCTGCGGGTCGCCTTGCGCGAGACTTCCGAGGAAACCGGGCTTGAGGCGCAGCAGGTGAAACTGCTGCACATGGAGGTTTTCGATGTCGACGTACACAGCATAGCCGCCAGTGAACACGATCCGCAGCACGAACATATCGATATTCGTTTCCTGGTCGAGATTGACGATAGTCTGCCAATTCCCGGGAATGACGAATCGCACGAGGTGCTGTGGGTGAGGCTGAACGATGTTTCTGCGTACAACAACAATCGTTCAACCTGGCGCATGACCGAGAAGATCCGCCGGCTTCGCTCTCAACTCGTGCATGGAAACACCGCGTCAGGTCCGGCGACCAGTCCCGCCTTCCGACAACCCGGGCCATTGTTGCAGCAGGCAAGGCAGCCCGCGCGTTCGCGCTACTGACGGGCAGGCCTGGGTGAAAGCTGGCCGCCACGATGTATAGATAAAAATCTATAGACAGTTAAATAAATATCGATTTGAAACATACATAGACTAGTAACTATGATTTACCCAGGTCCCATCAGTCTCACAGTGATTCACTGATCAGTCATTAAATCGATCAGCAATAGAAACAGGAGTCGAATATGTCAGTTAAAACCTATGAAGCAGGTGTTAAGGAATACAGGGAAAAATACTGGACCCCGGATTATGTGCCGCTGGACACCGATCTGCTGGCCTGTTTTAAGGTCACCGGTCAACCTGGTGTGCCGCGCGAGGAAGTCGCCGCAGCGGTAGCCGCGGAAAGCTCGACCGGTACGTGGAGTACGGTCTGGTCCGAGTTGCTGACTGACCTTGAGTACTACAAGGGACGTGCCTATCGTATAGAAGACGTACCGGGTGATTCCGAGTCCTTCTACGCATTTGTTGCCTACCCGCTCGATCTTTTCGAGGAAGGTTCGATTGTCAATGTGCTCACCTCCCTGGTCGGCAATGTGTTCGGCTTCAAGGCGCTGAAACACCTTCGCCTCGAGGACATCCGCTTCCCGATCGCCTATATCAAGACCTGTAATGGACCACCCGCCGGTATCCAGGTTGAGCGTGACCGTCTGAACAAGTACGGCCGTCCAATGCTGGGTGCAACCATCAAGCCCAAGCTGGGTCTGTCTGCCAAGAACTACGGTCGTGCGGTGTACGAATGCCTGCGTGGCGGTCTGGACATGACCAAGGACGATGAGAACGTGAATTCCCAGCCGTTTATGCGCTGGCAGGATCGTTTCGAGTTCGTCGGTGAAGCCATTCAGAAGGCCGAGCAGGAAACCGGCGAGCGTAAGGGTCACTACCTGAACGTTACCGCACCTGATCCCGAGCAGATGTACGAGCGCGCCGAATTCGCGAAAGCCGTGGGCTGCCCCATCATCATGCACGACTTCCTGACCGGCGGCTTTACCGCCAATACCGGCCTGGCCAAGTGGTGTCGCAGAAATAACATGCTGCTGCACATTCACCGTGCGATGCACGCGGTTATCGACCGTCATCCCAAGCACGGCATCCACTTCCGCGTACTGGCCAAGTGCCTGCGTCTGTCGGGTGGTGACCATCTGCATACCGGTACGGTTGTGGGCAAGCTGGAAGGTGACCGCAATTCAACCCTCGGTTTTGTCGACCAGCTGCGTGAATCATTTGTCCCTGAAGACCGCTCCCGCGGTGTGTTCTTCGACCAGGACTGGGGTTCCCTGCCAGGCGTCATGGCCGTTGCTTCCGGTGGTATTCACGTCTGGCACATGCCGGCGCTGGTAACCATCTTCGGTGACGACTCCATGCTGCAGTTTGGCGGTGGTACCCAGGGTCACCCGTGGGGTAATGCAGCCGGTGCAGCAGCCAACCGTGTCGCACTCGAGGCCAGCGTCAAGGCCCGTAACCAGGGCCGCCAGATCGAGAAAGAGGCGCGTGACATCCTCACCGAGGCAGCACGCACCAGTCCGGAACTCGCAATCGCCATGGAAACCTGGAAAGAGATCAAGTTCGAGTTCGAAACCGTGGACAAGCTGGACGTGGCCTGATCCCGGGCCAGCGTTCACTGCAATCGTAATGACCTAAATTCTGGAGAGACAAGACAATGCCAACGACGACTGAAACCGGAAACTACGAAACCGTGCAAACCCTGGAGACCTTCGGCTTCCTGCCCAAGATGGACCAGCGCGAGATAGAGGAGCAGATCGCCTACGTCCTTGCCAACGGCTGGTCGCCGTCAATCGAGCACGAGCACCCGAGTCGTTCCTTTAACCACTACTGGACAATGTGGAAGCTGCCGTTTTTCGGCGAGCGTGACCTGGCCACGGTGGTGGCCGAGCTTGAGGCCTGCCACCGCGCCTACCCTGATCACCACGTTCGCCTGATCGGCTATGACAACTATACCCAGAGTCAGGGCGCAGCATTCGTCGTATACGAAGGCCGGGCCTGAGGTGATGTCGCTGCCGCCCGCTGAAAACGGGCGGCGGAGGCAGGGTAAAGGATCACACAACGGGGTTAACAATGGCACAAACAGCTACCAATATGAGCTCGCGTGAGCTGGCACTGGCACGCCGGCGGGCACTTAGCAGCGTCGGCAAGACAGCGGTGAAAGGTGCTGCCACCACGGGTGCGGCGCCGGTAAACACGGCGCCTGCAGCACCCGCCAGGGTCGCACCGGCTGCGGCGGTTCCTGCTGCCCAGGGCACCTCCGCACGCAAGGCGTCGCGGGCGCGCCGGGAGTCGATGTCAACCAGCGGCAAGGCCGGCATCCGCAGCACGGATCGTACGCGCTCGGCAAGTCAGAGTGACGCCCCGGCGGCACCGCCGGCAACACCATCAGCGTCAGCGGGCAAGCCGGAGTCGGGTTGTGGTTGCGGCTGCAAGCAGGCGCGTACCGACAAAGACACGGCTGGCGCCGTGGCAACAGCCAGCCCGGTGACCACCCAGGTTGCCAGGCAGCTGGTTGCGGGTGCCAGGCCGGTGGATATCAAGCGTTCCGCGGGTCGTGTTGCCTCGCTGGCGCGCCGCCAGGCGATGTCGGTGCGCGGCAAGGCCGGTGTCAGTGCCGGCAGCATGTCGCTGGCGCAGGCTGCACGTGCCGGAAACCCCAACCTCTCCAGCCGTGAACTGTCGCAGACGATCCGCGAACAGCGCAGCCGCAACGGTAGATGCAGCGAGAAGAAATCGTCACCCTGCGGACGGGTACGCCCGAAACCGGCGGCGCAGACGGGCGCTTCCGAGGATGCGCCGTGGAAAGTCGGTGCCAGTGAAACCACGCATGGCCAGACCGTGACCGGTACCATGGTAGGACGCAGCCATAGCGTCACCGGTGATGAACCCAGCACTTGCCGGGGCATTACCGGAACTGAATATCTCGGCGCGGATATCTTCCGTGACTTCTGCCAGAGCGACCCCGGGGCCGCACCGCGCAA
>JASFOC010000332.1:0-3818 GCA_050116715.1 Gammaproteobacteria bacterium | reverse complement strand
TACCCGACAACAACCGCCCTGGCGGCGACGGACACCAGCACCAGCCACAGGACTGCAGAATGCTATTGTGCCTGCGCCTCGATCGCCTGGCGCTGCGAAGTGGCGGAATCCTGCAACAGGATTTCAACATCCCGGGCCTTGTCCATGGTGTTGATCTGCTCCTGCCAGACATGGCCGCGCTTCCCGACTTCCGGCTCCTGCTCACCGCCACACCCGGCCAGCAGCACCAGCAGCACTACGGAATACCTCATCATCGTCTGCATTCCCCTTATCCTGTAAATTCCCTGCCCGGCTATCTCCCGGGCGATCCCCTGCGCCGTCCCTGATCGGCCATTCCCCGGCTGTTCTCCTGCAGCCATTCAGAGATGGCCTCGCGATCTTTCGGCCTGCCGACATAATACCCCTGGTAAAAGTCGCAGCCCATGCCGCGCAACTGGGCGTAGACGGCAGCGGTCTCGACCCCTTCGGCCGTCACCGTCAGGCCGAGGCTGTGCGCCAGGTCAATGGTGGCGCGCACGATCGAGAAATTGTCCTCGTCGCTGTCCATCTCCACCACGAAGGATTTGTCCACCTTGAGTGTATGCACTGGCAGGCGTTTCAGGTAGACCAGCGAGGCGTGCCCGGTGCCGAAATCGTCGATGGAAAGACTGAGACCCATCTCGGCAAGCTCGCCCAGCGTCTCGATGACCTGGTCCGGATCCAGCATCACGCCGGTCTCGGTGATCTCCAGCAGCAGCGACTCCGGCCTGAGCCGGTGACGGGACAGGGCATCCCGGATCTGCTGTTTCAGGTTCAGGTCGTGCAGGTTGTACATCGACAGGTTGATGCCGGCACGCATCCCCGGGTTTTGCTGCTGCAGCATACCCAGCTCGAGACAGACGCTGTCGATGATCCATTCGGATAATTGCCGGATAAGGCCGCTGCGCTCCGCCACGGGCACGAACTCTCCCGGCATCAGCACCCGGCCGTCCGGCTGGCGCCAGCGCACCAGCGCCTCGAGATAACTGACGCGATGGCTGCCGAACTCGATCACCGGCTGGTACACCAGGAACAGGTCGTTGCGGCGGATGTCCTCGTTGAGCATGCCGTCGAGCTGCATCCTGTCGACGTTGATATCATCCCGGGTCGCCGGGTCGTAGATGGCATAGCCGCGGCGGTCATGCTTGGTGGAATACATCGCGTAGTCGGCGTTGCGCAGCAGGGTCTCGACATCGTCACCGTGCTCGGGCATCAGGGCAATGCCGATGGAAACAGACGTGGACAGCCGGTTATTATCCACCTCGAATTCCGGCACCATCGACTGGATGATCTTTTCCGCCACCTGGGCCGCCTGCTCGGCATCCGTGTCCGGCAGGATAATCACGAACTCGTCGCCGCCGAGCCGCGCCAGGGTGTCGGACTCGCGCAGCACGTGGCCGATGCGCACCACGACCTCCTTCAGCAGCAGGTCGCCGGTATGGTGCCCGAGCAGGTCATTGACGTACTTGAAACGCACCAGGTCGATCAGCAGGACAGCCGCCTTGCCCGGCGTCCTGCGATGCTCGGCGATCACCTGTTTCAGACGGTCCTCCAGCAGGGCCCGGTTATAGGTCCCGGTGAGCGGGTCCCGGATCGCCATATCGTGCAGGGTCTCGTACAACTCTCCCAGGGCATGGAAACTCACCGGCTCGAGCTGCTCCGCTGTGGCATCCGGCGCGCTCGAATCCCGTTTTCTGGAAACCCTGAACTGGTAGCTGATATCACGCAACGGATTGAGCACCGAAAACTTGACCATCAACAGCGCCAGTACCACGGTTGCGAGAATAATCAGCACCACCACGAACAACAGCCGGTTGTTGGTTTTCTCGATCTGCATCACCAGGCTGTCGGCATTACGCTGGGCCGCGATGTTCAGTGCCGGCCGGGAATTGTTGGCAGTCAGCACGTACTCGGACATCACTTCGTTGTCGGTGCGCGCCTCTATCCAGCCGGACCCGGTATGCATGACCGCCCCGTCATTGCGGCGAATCTGCACCGGCATCTTCACCCGCTGATCGATGCGCAGGAGTTCCGGGACCGGGTCTGTAACCACCTGCAGGTAGCCGGTCGGCTCGGGCTTGCCGATCGGCAACAGTGACGCCAGGTAGGGCCTGCCGTCAGACAGGCAGAGTTCATACAATGGCTGCTGACGCAGGGGCTCGGCGCGAACCCGTGCCTTGGTAATCAGGCCCGGGCAGAGGACTTTCCCTCTGCTGACGTCTTTCACCAGCCCGGGTCGACGCGCCTGCCCCAGCAGACGGGCATCGGCATCAAATGCGTAATAGGCGACCACGTCCGTGCTATCGGGTGAGTCCGGCGCCTGCTGGAGCTGCGTGTCGAGTACGGCCGAAATTGCTGCGGCATCTGCTGCAGCAAACGCTTGCCGGAAGTTGTCCCGGTTCTGGATACGCAGGCCGAGATGGCGCGCGCTGTGGTCCTCCTCGGCCAGGATATTCGCGGATTCGGCTGCGATCATCTGGGTCATGTACTGGCGCTGAAAATCGAAAGCCAGGTCACGGTAGGTGCGCGCGTTCACGAACACCGTGGCGGCGCTGATCACGCCCAGCAGGATGATGGTGATGATGAGGCCGGACAACAGGTTGAGTTGGGGGCGCAGGCGCATGGTCAGTCTTCCCTGTTTTAAGGCCAGTATACGTGTTCAGCGCAATACCGGGTACACGCCGGGCGGCAGCGTCCGCAGGCCGGGCGCAGCGCCAACACAGTAACAGGTTGTATTAACAACCGGGGGCGCTGGCCCAGCGCGACGCCTTCAACAGGCTGATACCGCCCTATTCCTGCCCGAAATGCCTGAACACCACGGTATAACCACACTGTCCGCAGGTGCATGCGCCGCGTACCCGCAGTCCGCACCACAAGGCCACGATGATCGCGGCGGGCCCGATGATCCAGCCAGTACTCCGGAGCTGGAACGCAAGGGCGACGCCGACGGCGATGCCTGCATAGAGCAGACAATATAACAGCAGGTCTGAAGGGCGATAAAAGGTCCGTTCCTGCATTTCCCCCCGGCACTTCGGACATTTATTAATTGCATGCATGGTCTCGATGGCGTTATCAGGTTGGCGTGCGAAGTTCAGCCGTCGCCGCAGAGATGACCCGGATTGCAGAACGCATCAAGAGCACGACGAGACCGAGTGCGACCAGGATATCGGGCCAGCCGGACCCGGTAAACCAGACTGCACCGGCCGCAATAAACACCGAAAGATTTGAAGCGATGTCGTTGCGCGAACACTCCCACACGGAGCTCATGTTGACATCTTCATGGCGATGCCGCCAGAGCAGGAAGAGACAAAGCGTATTTGCGGCGAGCCCCACAAGGCTGAAAGCACCCATCACCTCGAACAGGGGAACTGCCGGGACAAAAAGCCGGTAGACAAGCTGTACTGCCACGACAACGGCTGCCAGAAAAATCAGGCCGCCCTTGAACAGCGCGACCCTCGCCTTGACGGCAGTGTCCCGCGAGACTGCATACAGGCTGAGACCGTAGGTCAGGGCGTCTCCAAGGTTATCAAGGCTGTCGGCCAGCAGTGCCGTTGATTTGCCATAGAGCGCCGCGACCACGATAACCAGGAACATCACTGCATTGATGCCAAGCACGATCCGCAGCGTTCCCCGCTGCCTGCCACGCAAGGCATCTACAGTACACTTGTCATCGCAACAGCCACTCATCCCGGGAATCCTGAACGCTACAGTGGACCCAGTGTATCAAATGAAGCTGCTGGCAAATCCCTCTGTATTGCTGCCAGCGCATGTTTTTACCGGGGCCTGCTGACACAGGTATG
>JASFOC010000331.1:0-3822 GCA_050116715.1 Gammaproteobacteria bacterium | reverse complement strand
GGAACACGGGTACGTTGGCGATGAAGCGCCCCTCGCTGTTATCTGTCACCTTTGGCTCGCCGCTGCTGGTGAGTGGACTTGCCAGTACGATGAACCGGGTCTGATTTTCCAGGTTCTCGACTTCCAGTATCTCGCCGCCCCAGCGCACCTGCCAGTTCTGGTCTTCGATGGCACTGTGACGCACCTGCTCAACAGACGGATCATGGGGCGGGGCATGCTTGATGTTCTGCGGGATCTGCGAGGTGCAGCCTGCCAGCAGCAGGCTTGCCAGCAGCAGGGACCAGGTGAGACGACGGGTTTTGGCGGCAGCACGCATACCTCAAGTCTATATGACCAGGGCTAACTGCGGGAGCGGTTTCATGGGGTGTCAGGACGAACCGGTGGTCGTGCACAACCAGGCTCACCCTGCGGAATGCCGCCGGCAGCCATAGCCTGTCTTTGCAGCTTTCTCTCGATGCGCTTGCGACGCTGCTGTTGTTCCGGTCCAGGCGGCAGCAGCGAACAGCAGCGCCGTGCGGCGGCCAGGTCCCTGCTGACATGCTCGTGGTACTTGGCAAGGCGCTCCAGGGAATCCCGGCAACCCCCGGCCGCGAGTCCTTCCCATATCCGGATGGCCGCGTGCCAGTCACCGTCAAGCCGCAGCAGGCGGCCCAGCAGGCGCTTGCCGTCGTCACCGAGCCCGGGCTCGTGTGACTGCAGCAGTCTGCGGGCGGCCGCCCTGTCGGTATCCGCCAGCCAGCGGGCGAGGGCGTACGGGTCGATGGCAAACGTACCCGGCTGCTCGATGGCCTGTGCCAGGGCGTGGTGAGCAACCGCCAGCGAGACGATGTCCTGGCGATTGTGGTCCACGACCCTGGTGAGCCTGTCTCCGTGGCCGTCCCGGATATAGCTGAACCAGGCAGCGGGTGCCTCGCTGCCGGGCAGATCATTGCTGCGGCTGAATCCCAGCAGCTGCTGTTCCAGACGGGTGAGACGGCAGTCGGGCCATTGACTGGCAAACAGACGCCGCACCGGGTGCAGCAGGTCCAGGTGTGGCAGTCCGTCGAAGGGGGAGTTCATCCCCTGCATGCGAAAGCGGGTGTGCAGCAGCGGCAGGTCGTAGCTCTTGCCGTTGTAGCTGACCAGCAGGTCCTGTTGCGACAGGTCTGCGCCGAGTGCCGCCAGCAGGGCCGCTTCCGCGGCGAACCGGGTGAGCAGGAACTGGGTCAGCCTGATGCAATCAGCCTCGACCACCGCGAGTCCCACCAGAAAGGCAAGGGTGCCGCTGCCACCCGACAGCCCGGTTGTCTCGGTGTCGAGGTACACGGGGCGTCGCCGGGGGGTGTCCCGCTCGCCGGGCAGGCGCGGGTATTCACGCAATGACTGCAGATCGATGCGACCGAGTCTGTTCGCCAGTGAGATCTGACTGCGAATGCGGATCATGCCCTCCCCGAGCAGTTCACCACCGAGTTTGTCGGCCAGCACGCTAACCGGCATGGCGCGAGATGGCGGTTGCATGTGCGCATGCAGGCGTTCCGGGCGCAGCTGTGCCAGCCGCTTGCGCAGTGCAGTTGTCGCTGCTGGCGCGGCGGCGCTACCCGTCTGTGCCTGCAATTGCGAAAGTCTGGATTTCAGGTCCATCAGTAATAAAGGAAAAAGGGGTCAGAGCCCTTTTTTCACGTTAATTCAGATTCAGATGTAGCGACTTTTTGAAAAAAGGGCTCTGACCCCTTTTTCGAAAGCAGTGCCAGCACGCTGAGCGCCACCTGTTTCGGGGAATGGCCGCGCACCGCGTCGCTTGTCAGGATCGGGCCGATGCAGCCCGGACAACCGTGCGCGCAGTCGCAGGCGCGCACCAGTTGTGCAGCCGCGGCGACGACCGCGGCCCTGGCGGCGAACAGCGGTGCCGATATCCCGATGCCGCCCGGGTAGTTGTCGTACAGGAACAGGGTGGGGGTGAAGCGTTGCAGTTGCCCCGGGTCGAGCGCCTCCCCCTGGCTGTTCAGGAGCTTGCCGCGGCCGCTGGCGCCGACCGTGGCGAACCACTCGGCATTGCCGTCGCCGACTGCACGACCGATGTCGCGTGGCTCAGAGAGCATGCGCATGGCGGCGACGATGTGCAGTGCGTAGCCGGCCCCGAGGAAGCCGTCGAGCGCCTGCTGGCGGGAATCGAAGGCGGCATCCAGTGCCGTCGGGTTCACCTGCCACCAGACCGCCGTGGTGTGCATCTCCTGGTCGGGCAGGTCGATGTTGCCGTAGCCGACGTTCTCGTGGGTGTAGTAGCGGATCTTCTTGTAACCGGCGATGCGCCGCACCAGGTGCACCTCGCCGTGCGCCACCGAATCAACGGGGTCAGTCTCGATTGATTCGAAGCGCGCCAGGATCTTCAGCCGGGTGTAGTCGATCGCGTCGGTGTAATAGTCCGCACGGGTGCGGGTGACGAAGGCCTTGCGGCCGGTCCAGTCGAGCCGCTCTACCTGCCAGGGCGCGGATTGCACCATGTAGATGGCGCCTTCGTAGAGGGTCTCTGCTGCGGAACTGTAATCGACCTCGGCGATCACCGTCTGCGCGCCGTTGGTGGTGTCGATGACCACGAAGTTGCCCTCGGCCACCGAGCGCAGGCTGACACTGTTGGCCGGGTAGCTGTCGGCCATCCAGTGCCACTGCCGTCCCTCGCGATGCACCACGCCGTGTTCCTGCAGGTAGCCCAGCAGTTCGTCGAGCGCCTCCTTGCCGAAGCGCTCACCTTCGTGAAACGGCAGTTCGAAGGCCGCGCAGCGCACGTGGTCGAGCAGGATCAGCAACTGGTCGGGGTCGATGCGCGCCTGCTCCGGCGAGGCACCGAGGAAGAAGTCCGGGTTGCGGATGATGTACTGGTCCAGCGGCAGGCTGCTGGCGACCAGCACGCCGAGCGCGGTGCGCTGGCGTCGCCCGGCGCGGCCAAGGCGCTGCCAGGTGCCCGCGATGGTCCCGGGGTAGCCGTTCAGCACGCAGATATCCAGCGAGCCGATGTCCACGCCCAGTTCCAGCGCCGAGGTCGAGATCACGCAGTCGATGCGGCCTTCGCGCAGCTGCTTTTCCATGGCGCGGCGCTCGCCCGGCAGGTAACCGCCGCGATAGGCGGCCACGCGTGCGGGATGGCGCGGGTCCCGGTCGAAGGCGTCCTTCAGGTACTTGGTCAGCACCTCGACCATCAGCCGCGACTGCGCGAACACGATGCTTTTCAGCCCGCGTTGCAGCGCCTGCCTGGCGATGCGCGTGGTCTGCGAGCGCGCCGAGGCGCGGATGCCGAGATCCGGGTTTACCACGGGCGGGTTCCACAGCAGCAGGTGCTTCGCCCCCTGCGGTGCGCCGCTCTCGGTGACGGCCCTCACCCCGGCACCGATCAGCTCGCCGGCCAGCTCCGCCGGGTTGGCGATGGTGGCCGAGCAGAGGATGAATTGCGGCTCCGCGCCGTAGAAGCGGCAGATGCGCTGCAGGCGTCGCAGCACGTTGGCCACGTGCGAGCCGAACACGCCGCGGTAGCTGTGCATTTCGTCGATCACGACAAAGCGCAGGCTCTCGAAGAACTGCGCCCACTTGGTGTGGTGCGGGAGGATGCCCTGGTGCAGCATGTCCGGATTGCTGACCACGATGTCGCCGCGGGTGCGCACCGCCTTGCGCGCATCGCCCGGCGTGTCGCCGTCGAAGGTAAAGGCGCGTACCCCGAGTCCGCCAGCGGCATTGAGGCTCAGCAGTTCCGCGACCTGGTCCTGTGCCAGCGCCTTGGTGGGAAACAGGTAGAGCGCCTTTGCCTGCGACTGCAGCACCGCCTGCAGCACCGGCAGGTTGTAGCAGAGCGTC
>JASFOC010000330.1:0-3825 GCA_050116715.1 Gammaproteobacteria bacterium | reverse complement strand
CCGGAAATCCGCTCTTCGATGGCCTTGCCTCCGTTGTTATCGGACTCATCCTGTGCGGGACGGCCGTTTGGTTGGCCATCGAGACCAAGGGGCTTCTAATCGGCGAGGCAGCGAACCGCGATGTGGTCGCGGGCATCCGTGAAATCGCAGCCAGTTCTCCCAGCGTAGAGAAGGTCAATGAGGTCCTCACTATGCACATGGGGCCGGATTTCATACTGGCGAACATCAGTGTACATTTTCGCGATGGCCTGGAGACCGGTGGGGTGGAGCGGGCCATTGCCCAGCTCGACCGAACGATCAAGAGCAGGTACGGAGTCGTCAAACGCATCTTCATCGAGGCGGAATCGGCCACCGCACCGCTTAGATCGGCTGACCTGTTAAATTGCACCGAAAAATGACCCACCATTTGCACTGAAATATGTACCTCCAGAACCGCTGTAATTAGTTGGCTGGAAGCTAACCATTCTTAGCGGAGATGGGTCACAGTAGAATGCAAATATCCAACTCTACCGGGTCTAATTTCGGTGCAAATCAATATCGGACTCGCAATCTGGCACTGTCCACCGGTTTTAGCCTGAAAGTCATCGGTTGTGTCTGGACAACCGATCCTGCCCAATACACGGCCTTCAGGCAATCGAGCCGCACGGCGGTGCATCCAGCTGTCGGGACAGGGTGGTCGCTGCGGGTAAATCTGCGGCCGGTCCCGGGCTGCTGCTCAGTGCCGGGCAGGTCGTGTTCTGGTCGCCTACTCGCTGCGTTCGCGGTAGATGAGTGCGATGTGGCCGACGGCCTGCACCAGTTCGGCATCCAGTTGCCTGCAGATATCCTCGATGATCCGTCTGCGTTGTTCCCGCTCGGCACCACCGATCTTCACTTTCATCAGTTCGTGATGTTCCAGTGACAGTTCAAGCTCCCTAATCACGGCCTGGCTGAGTCCGGCATTGCCTATGCTGACGACGGGTTTCAGGGTGTGGCCGCGACTGCGCAGTTCGCGTCTGGTTTTTTCCGGCAGTGACATGATGAGGTTTTCCGTGAACAATACCCGGATTATACGGGTATATCCGCGGCAATAAGCAATCCGGGACGCAATCTGCATGGGCAGAAGCAAGAGCAGCCACCAGTGGCTGAAAGCACATTTCGACGACGAGTATGTGAAGCGGGCCCAGCGCGAGGGCTACCGCTCGCGGGCGGTCTACAAGCTGGCGGAGATCCAGCAGAAGGACCGCATACTGCGGCCGGGCATGACGGTGGTGGACCTGGGCGCTGCGCCTGGCGGCTGGTCGCAGTACGCGGCGCAGGTGATGGGTGACAAGGGTCGCATCATCGCCCTGGATATCCTGCCCATGGACGCTCTCCCCGGGGTGGAGTTTATCCAGGGGGATTTCAGGGAGGATGAAATCCTCGCTCAGCTTATGGAAATACTGGGAGAGAACCGCGTTGACCTTGTAATGTCGGATATGGCCCCCAATATCAGTGGCATGGATGCGGTCGACCAGCCGCGCAGCATGTATCTTGCAGAATTGGCAGCAGATTTCGCAGCACAGGTACTGGGGAAGGGAGGTGACCTGCTGTTCAAGGCATTTCAGGGAGAAGGCTTTGATGAATTTTTACGGGAGTTACGTGGTCAGTATCGAAAGGTGCTGATTCGCAAGCCCCGGGCATCCCGTCCGCGCAGCCGAGAGGTCTATGTGCTGGGGAAAGGTCGCAAGCCCGGGAATGTGTGATAATGTCTTAAAGCCACGCTTTTGACGCGCCGACAGCGAGTTGCAGCAGGGCAACATAACCATCATTAAATCATAGAGGTGCAGGACTTGAACGATCTGGCCAAAAATCTGATTCTCTGGGTTGTTATCGCCATCGTACTGATGACGGTGTTCAATAATTTCGGACCGACGAACTCCGGGAGTCAGTCAATCAATTACTCCGACTTCATCAATGAAGTCCAGCAGGGCCAGGTTCGCCAGGTGGAGATCGAAGGTCACACCGTCGACGGTGTGCGCAGCGACGGTACCCGCTTCGTGGTACAGACCCCGCCGGATGACCCGAAGATGCTGGATGACCTGCTTGGCAACAATGTCGAGGTCAAGGTGGTGGAGCCGAACCAGCACGGCCTGTTGATGACGATTTTTATCAACTGGTTCCCGATGCTGCTGCTCATCGGCGTGTGGATCTTCTTCATGCGGCAGATGCAGGGTGGTGGGGCTGGCCGTGGCGCGATGTCCTTTGGCAAGAGCAAGGCACGCATGCTTGGCGAGGACCAGGTGAAGATCAATTTCTCCGACGTGGCCGGTGTGGAAGAGGCCAAGGAGGAAGTGGCCGAACTGGTCGAGTTCCTGCGTGACCCCAGCAAGTTCCAGCGCCTTGGCGGCAAGATTCCCAGCGGTGTGCTGATGGTCGGCTCGCCGGGTACCGGCAAGACCCTGCTCGCCAAGGCGATCGCCGGCGAGGCCAAGGTCCCGTTCTTTACCATCTCCGGTTCCGACTTCGTGGAGATGTTCGTCGGTGTCGGCGCCTCGCGGGTGCGTGACATGTTCGAGCAGGCCAAGAAGCATGCGCCCTGCATTATCTTCATTGACGAGATCGATGCGGTCGGCCGTCACCGTGGCGCCGGCCTGGGTGGTGGTCACGACGAACGCGAGCAGACGCTCAACCAGCTGCTGGTCGAGATGGACGGTTTCGAGGGCAACGAGGGCGTGATCGTCATTGCGGCCACCAACCGGCCCGACGTCCTTGACCCTGCGCTGCTGCGTCCTGGCCGTTTCGACCGCCAGGTGGTCGTGCCGCTGCCGGATGTGCGTGGCCGGGAGCAGATTCTCAAGGTTCACATGCGCAAGGTGCCGATGGCGGACAACGCCAAGGCAAGCGTCATCGCCCGCGGTACACCCGGGTTCTCCGGGGCCGATCTTGCCAACCTGGTCAACGAGGCTGCCCTGTTTGCCGCGCGCGCCAACAAGCGCCTGGTCGACATGGACGATCTGGAAAAGGCCAAGGACAAGATCATGATGGGCTCGGAGCGTCGCTCGATGGTGATGAGTGAGGACGAGAAAAAACTCACGGCCTACCACGAGGCGGGACATGCCATCGTCGGCCGTATGATGCCGTCGCATGACCCCGTCTACAAGGTATCCATCATTCCGCGCGGCAGGGCCCTGGGCGTGACCATGTTCCTGCCGGAGAGCGATCGCTACAGCCACAGCAAGGAATTCCTGGAGAGCCAGATCTGCAGCCTGTTCGGTGGACGCATCGCCGAAGAACTGATCTTCGGCCCCGACAAGGTGACCACGGGTGCTTCCAACGACATCATGCGCAGCACGGAACTGGCGCGTAACATGGTGACCAAGTGGGGTCTCTCGGAAAAGCTCGGTCCGCTCACCTACAGCGAAGACGAGGGCGAGGTATTCCTGGGCCACTCGGTGGCACAGCACAAGGCGGTTTCAGACGAGACGGCGCATGACATCGACAAGGAAATCCGCTCCATCATCGACCGTTCCTACAAGCGGGCCAGGGATATACTCGAGACCAATCTGGACAAGCTGCACATGATGGCGGAGGCCCTGATGAAGTACGAAACCATCGACAGCGACCAGATCGACGACATCATGCAAGGCAAGCCGCCGGGTCCGCCCGCCGGCTGGGATGACTCGGCTCCAAAGGCCGGTTCGGGTGATACCACCAAGGATGACACGAGCAGTGCCGGTGAGTCACCGGACTCAAAGATCCGCGGGCCCGCGGGCCAGCACTAGCAGGTGGCCCGAATCTGACGCCGTTGATTATCGATTGCGCCGGTAAACCGCTGGACCTGTCACGGCCGCAGGTCATGGGTAT
>JASFOC010000329.1:0-3825 GCA_050116715.1 Gammaproteobacteria bacterium | reverse complement strand
TGCCGCCCTGGGATGCTGATGTCACGACGCTTTCCGGCGGTGAGCGCCGCCGCGTCGCGCTTTGCAAGCTGCTGCTGTCCGGACCCGACATGCTGCTGCTGGACGAACCCACCAACCACCTGGACGCAGAAAGCGTCGCCTGGCTGGAGCGTTTTCTCGCCGAGTTTCCCGGCACAGTGGTCGCTGTCACCCATGACCGCTACTTCCTCGACAACGTCGCCGGCTGGATCCTGGAACTGGACCGCGGTCACGGCATACCCTGGGAAGGCAACTATTCGTCCTGGCTGGAGCAGAAGGAACAGCGCCTGGAAATCGAGGAGAAACAGGAAAGCGCCAGGCAAAAGGCCATGAAGGCGGAACTCGAATGGGTGCGAGCCGGCGCGAAGGGCCGGCATGCCAAGAGCAAGGCACGCCTGGCACGCTTTGAGGAACTGGCTTCAGCCGAGGCCCAGCAGCGCAACGAGACCAAGCAGCTGTTCATCCCGCCGGGTCCGCGTCTTGGCGACCTGGTGATCGAGGCCAACAACCTCGGCAAGCGCTTCGGCGACCGCGTGCTGTATGAAGACCTCAGCTTCAACCTGCCGCGCGGCGGCATCGTCGGCATCATCGGCCCGAACGGTGCGGGCAAGACTACCCTGTTCCGCATGCTCAACGGCACTGAAAAACCCGACAGCGGCGAGCTGCGCATCGGGGAAACCGTGCAGATCGCCTACGTCGACCAGAGTCGCGACAGCCTCGATGGCAGCAAGACCGTGTGGGAGGAAATCTCCGACGGCCAGGACATCATCAGCGTCGGCCGGCACGAACTGAATTCGCGCACCTATGTTTCCCGCTTCAACTTCACCGGCGCCGACCAGCAGAAGCATGTCGGCAGCCTCTCCGGCGGCGAGCGCAACCGCGTGCACCTTGCCAAGCTGCTGAAGAGCGGCGGCAATGTACTGCTGCTGGACGAACCGACCAACGACCTGGACGTGGAAACCCTGCGCGCCCTCGAGGAGGCCCTGCTGGATTTCCCGGGCTGCGCCGTGGTGATTTCACACGACCGCTGGTTCCTGGACCGGATAGCCACACATATTCTGGCGTTCGAGGGGGACAGTCAGGTAGTCTGGTTTGAAGGCAACTACGCTGACTACGAGGCCGACCGCAAGCGCCGCCTGGGAACGGATGCTGATCAGCCTCACCGGATCAAGTACAAACGACTGGAAAACTAGACTGATGCAAGAGCCTGACAAAGAAAAGCTGAGAGCATTCGAACAAAAGATGCACGACGAGGGGGCTGACGGGTTTGCGGACGGGCCCCGCCCCTGGGAAACCTGGGATGAATCCGGGGCGCAGGCGGGCGCTGGCAAGCGCGTGTGGGAGGGCAAGGCCCGCCGCATTTACCGCAATGCACCCATGCGTCGCAGCCTGGGCGAGCGCATTCTGTCCGGCCTTGCCATGGTTGCACTGGCAACCATGGTCGTCGGTATCGCCGGCGTTTATTTCACTGAGAAACAACCACAGACCGTTGCCTGGACCGCCGTTCAACCCACCCCGATTCCCTTGCCGGAAAACCGTGGATCAGCCGTGCAGCGGCTTCCGGCGCGCGTGACACGACCGGCGCCGGTCATCGCGGAGATCGAGTCCCTGCCAGCACCGGCTGCCGGCAGTGCAACCGGCATGTCCGACACAACCCCGGGGAAGGAACCGGCAAACGATACGCTGCTCCTGACCGAAACAGGGGATGACAGCGCAACAACTGCGCTTGCCGAAACACCTGCACTACGACCAGGCGACAACGACACAGATATCGAAATCGTCACCGCACCGACTGCCCTGCTCCTGCGCAGCACCGGCGATGCCTACCCGAACAGCAGCGCCACAGTTTCCGAAATGGATATGGATACCGAACTCGCCATGGAGATTGCCACCGCGCCAGCGGCAGACAGCACCATGACTGATGCCGAGGTCACTCCCGGCACGCCAGTACGGGAAAGCGATACCCGCGCCCCCGTCGCTGCAGGCGATAGCGTCAGCCGCCGCCCTGAAAGCGTGACGGCCGCCCCCGCCACGAACCTCATCAATCGGGACAGCACAACTGCCCCGCAGGCAGCAGCCGACCGCGCAATACCGGAAACCGGCATCGAAACCCTACAGACAGCGATGCCAGCCAGCGGCGACCCGGAGCTGGCGACACTGGCAGCCGCGGCTGCCGGCTCCGCAGCAACACACAGTGATACTGCCGACCCGGACGCCGGCGAAGCGGCGGGTGTAGAAACGACCGCCGACAGCAACACACCGGCACAGGACATGGACGAGGTCATCACGGAGTCGCAGCTGACGGGTGACAGCGAAAAGACTGTCGTGGCCATGGCAGAAACACAACCGGCCGCCGCCGCTCCCTCCCCGTCCGTGGCTGCCGCCGAACCCACCGGCGACTGGGTGGTGAATCTGGCGTCATACACCTACGAATCCATGGCCAGAAAGAAACTGGCGGTATTCCAGGCGAAAGGAGTCAACGGTGAGATAGAGCACACCACTGTCAACGGAAAACCCCTGTACCGCATCCGGGTAACCGGATTCGACAGTAGCCGGGCGGCGCGCGACAGCATTCCCGACCTGCAGAAAACCCTTGGGTTGAAGGGGGTCTGGATCGCGCGGCGCTAGCCCGGGGCAAGGCTGCGCCGGAAGAAATCAACCAGCCGCAGATAGGCGAGGCGCTGGTTCCCGAAACGCGTGAAGCCGTGGCCTTCATCGGCGTAGACGAAATATTCGACCGTGCGGCCGAGGTCGCGCAGGCGCTGCACGACCCGGTCCGACTGTTTCCTCGGCACCAGGCTGTCATTGGCCCCCTGATGGACCTGTAGCGGTATGCGCACCCGGTCAAGGTGATACAGCGGTGAAACGGCCCGGTTGCGCAGCGGGTCACGGCGGGGATCAAAACCGAGTTCCACGGCAATGTTCTGCTGCAGGTAGCGTGGCCAGCTATCGACAAAGCTGGCCAGCTCGGTAAACCCGAAGAAGTCAGCGCCGGCCCGCACCAGTTCGGGGTACTGCGTCACCAGCGACATCACGCTGAATCCCCCGAAACTCATGCCGGCGACAAACAGGTTCCCGGCGTCGACAAAATCCAGTTCCCGCACAGCCGCCACTACCGCAACCAGATCACGAATGTGGCCGCCGCCCCAGTCATTGTTATCCAGTGCCGCAAATGTCTTGCCGAAACCGCTGCTGCCGCGCACGTTGGGGGCCACGACGATGAAACCGCGGTTGTTGAGAAACTGGATTTCGCTGCTGAAGACAGGATCCACGTGCGCCTCCGGGCCGCCGTGAACAAGCAGTATGGCCGGCCGTGGCCGGCCTGCTGACGTCCCGTTGGGTATGAACAGGTGCACGGGTATTTTCACGCCGTCGAAACTCGTGACCCAGCCGGAACGCGATCCGGCGAAATAGCGGTTGTCGATACCGGAACGATTGGCGTCATACAGCAATTGCGGTGCCCCCCTCCCGACCAGGTAGTAACGCCGCGGCATGCTTGCCGTCTCGACGGCAATCACGCCAAGTCGCGGATCGCTGTCACTGAACACCGCATCCTGCACCTGCTCTGCAGGAAAACCGAACGCCAGCGGTTTGCTGAGGTCCCCGGGGAGAATCGCGACGCGTCCCGCCAGACCGCTGCGGTAGCCGAGAACGACAACAGTCCCGTTGCCATAGACCTCAAGCGACTCGAGGTCGTTGGCAAACGGCAATTGCACCGGAACCGGTGCCGCCGCGCCGAAGCGGTAATGCCAGAGGTAGAACCCGTCCGCATCGAGGGCATTACGATAGTAGACCCCGTCAGCGGCG
>JASFOC010000328.1:0-3831 GCA_050116715.1 Gammaproteobacteria bacterium | reverse complement strand
GCTTGATGCCGTACTCTTTGAAATCGGTCGACTGCGCGAACTGACCTTCCGCACTGTCGGCGAGGGTAGCGGAAAGTCACTGGATCTGGATCGATTTGACGAGTACTACCTGCATCTGTTTGCCTGGGATGCGGGAAGCCAGCAGATAATTGGTGCCTACCGCATGGGCCTTATAGACAACATCATTCCTCGCTATGGTAAACGTGGACTGTATACACATTCCCTGTTCGACTATCCAACAGCATTTATCCGGCGAATCGAACCGGCTATCGAGCTTGGCCGGTCATTCGTCAGGACAGAGTGGCAGCGCAACTACACCCCTCTGCTGCTGCTGTGGAAAGGTATTGGGCAGTATGTTGCTCACCACCCGCAATACCGGGTGTTGTTCGGTCCGGTCAGCATCAGCGACGAGTATAACTCGCTGTCCATACGGCTTATGGTCGATTACCTGCGCGACCACAATTTCCCGAAATCGCTCGCCAGTCAGGTAAAACCGCGCCGTCGCCTGAGGGCGGCCGGACGCATGACACCACGGGACCTGGAGCTGCCGCGGCTGAATATGTTCGAGGGACTATGCGACCTGGTATCCGTAATCGAGGACGGCCGGCGAGGTGTCCCCATCCTGTTGAAGCAGTACCTGAAGATGGGTGGCAAGGTACTGGGTTTCAATGTCGACCCGCAGTTCGGCGATTGTGTGGACGCATTGCTGATGGTTGACTTGCCGACGACCCCGCCGCGGGTGTTGGCACGTTACATGGGCAAGTCTGGGGCGGATGGCTACCTGAACCATCAACTGGAGCCGGCATACCGCAGAGCGGCCTAGCACGGGTACCTATCCGGGTACAGAGCCTGCAAATCCGCCACGTATTCCCCGCGTGCCCCGCCGATTTCTGTACCGTGTACTCCCCGGGCATGAACGGATTGCGCAACAACGCCTGCCAATTACCCTGGTCAGCCTTCTTGGCGATTCTCGGCTGTGGCATTTTGGACGTCGCTCGGTCATGCGCGGGGCTGGCGTCGGAATGTTCATTGCCTTCATCCCGCTTCCCTTCCAGATGGTGCTGGTGGTCATGGCCTCGGTCTGGTTGCGGGTCAACCTCCCGGTTGCCTTCGCTGCCATATTCATCACCAACCCCTTGACCATGGTGCCGGTCTTTTACCTGAACTACCGGCTGGGTGCCTGGATGCTTGGCACTCCAGCACTGGAACACCTGGAAACACTCTCGCTGGATCGGGCAACTGAACTGCTGGGACAGGTCTGGTTGCCGCTGTGCACGGGCAGCCTGGTGATTGCAACCTGCGCAGGTTTTGGCGGGATGTTGCTGACAGATCAGCTCTGGAAGTTCTTCATCCTGTGGAAGCGCCGGCGGCGAAAACAAAATAAACACGTATGAAGAGATGTAGAAAAACACGCTAAGGCGGTGAGCGTCCGCGCTTCAAAAAACTCCATCTGTCGATATTGATTGGTAAGGCATTGATGGCATTGAGCAGATGACTCAACGTGCGAGGTTGCTCAGGTTGGTCTCGATAGCAAGGCAAGGCTCATCGCTCATTGATGCTGCGTTACGCTCCCGTGGCTGCAGCTGCCGGCCAGCTGGTGTCCGAGGCGCCACGTTGCCGGATATTCGGAAACATGCGGTCTCTTTCCGGTCCGAGAGACATCAATCTGTAATATTACTGCGCTAATCTGGCAACTGGTTTCAGCTAATGCCTCGCGTCGGATCTGGATAAAGGAATGCCTAATCATCAACAAGCTGTCAGCCATTCACGTTTCTGGTCTGCGACCACATCCCGGAAACAGCGAGACAGGGCGGGTGGCAGGACTCCGACTCAATGGAAAGGCTCCCTTTACCGGTTCTTCCTGATATGGATGGTGTTTCTGGCCGCATTACTTGCCTGGAAGGGGGTGGTTTTCCAGGAGGGAGAGCAGGTCAGGCGGTTCCTCGGGATGCAGGAGCCGACTGCTGCGGATTTCTGGTGGACGGGCGCAGGCTGTGCCATTGTGCTGGTCCTTGTCGGCTACGCCATTACTGTGATTCGGGAGCGTCGTGGTCCGCACCAGCGGACAAGGTGAGCGCGAAGTCATTCCTTATCACTGTCGCATGTCACGCTTGTCAAGCCAGTCTGATTTATGGCTGGCAATATCCTCTATGCGTCTGCTTGATTACTTGCATTACGGACATGTGCAGGCAGGCCATAAACGGGTTTGATGTTACCCTCTCGCTGATGGTCTAAACCGCAACAACATACGACCTGAAAGGAATCACCCCGGCGTCAGTTGCGTGTTAGACCCTGCGGGCAAACTCACCTTACAAGCGCAAAGTGTTATGGATAGATTCGAGCCAAGTAATTGTTAATCCTTAGTGCTGTTGTCGAGAGGCCGGTCAATTGGAAAATCCATTTCGACCGCCAGTAATCTCACATCATTTAGCAGCACAACAGAGCGGACAAAGCGGGATATGCAATTTTTTCATCTGGTAACAGAAGCGCTCTTTCACTGACCTTGCGACTGCCACGAAACCACTTCGCAAAAACTCTCCTCTGGCCGCCTGGGCATTGGTAAATGCGCGATGATATCTTTCCCAGGGTGGTAAAAAATCATTTCCTGCCGGGCTGTACAAAATAATCAGTAGCCCAGCGATTCCGAAAACAGTGACAACTCCCAACGCAGTAATCCAGTCGATATCCATAACGCCTCCCAAAGTCATTGCATTAACTTTAAAGGGGTAAACACTGTCAATTAGCTGTAGAACCTGTCGCATAGTCCCGCGCGGTCGAGGGGATTATGCGACAGGTTCCAGTATTAACATTTGACTATTAGAAAAACGTGAGCTTCGGCCAACTTCCTGCCATTAGCCAGGCATATCGGTCGCAGCTTCGACTGCCCCGGATTCTGCATACACCAACCCAGCCAGTGCAGCCTGATTTACATACCCGGTCGGGCTCAGTTAACCCAACGTTGTGTGCCGGCGTCCGGGTTTGCTGACCCTTCGATGTAATCGAAGACATCAGCCCGTGCCGCGCCCCGGCTGCGGCAGGTTTTGTGGTCTACCCGCCCGGTCGTGAGGCTGGAGAAGGCATCGTTGCGAGATACTGAAGCCGTGATCAATGTCCTGGTCAGGCAGGCTTACAGGTTGCCCGGGGATCTGCACGGATCACTCACCCGGGACCGGGGCTGAGGATTGCGGATCACGGAAAGCCGTGCTGGTTTTTTTATCACGTTCCACACCAAGGAGAGTTCATGATGTTGTTGAATAAAGTTTCAATTGCTGTCGGAATTGCACTCGCGACCATGCAGGTCCTGGCCGACCAGACAAATTTTGACAAATTTACCGCGATGACCATCGACCCCGTCGCCGGTTCGCTTCCGGAGTCCGCTCCTTTTCAGTTGTCATCGCCTGACTTCCGTCAGGTGAACATTGTTACCCGCGACATCAACAACCTTTACCGTTTTGACAGTGGCAACTATGACATGCATGCCGTGAATGAAAACGGTGTCGATGCCGGATGTTACCTGTTCAGTCCGTATGAGCCCGGACAAGCCGGCATTCAGCGCACGGATCTGACCAGCATGCAAACGGTTACGATCTGGGCCTCGCCGGCTCCGGGAGACTACAGGTCTTTCGATGCGTCGCGCTGGACCCCGTGGGGCGGCTATCTGACTGCCGAAGAAAGCTGGAGCGACCCGGGCGACTCCCCCCAGTCCGTATGGCCGCCTGTTCGAGGTCATCAACCCTCTGGCCGACCCCGCAGACATCGTCATCAAGCATCGCAGCATCCTGCCGCGTGTTTCACATGAAGGGCTTGCTTTCGACAAGGACAACAACCTGT
>JASFOC010000327.1:0-3844 GCA_050116715.1 Gammaproteobacteria bacterium | reverse complement strand
GCCATTTCAGCATCTGGAGATGGCGCGCATGCGGGCGCGCGAAACGGGCCGCGCGATGCTGCGAGCCACGAATACCGGCATATCCGCGCTGATCGACCACGAGGGGCGGGTAACCGCACAGAGCCCGCAGTTCGAGGCGGCTGTCGTGACCGGTGAAGTCGTGCCGCGCCAGGGCGCGACACCCTATGTGCGCTGGGGCAATGTCCCGGTGGTGGTGCTGAGCGCGGGATTACTGCTGGTTGCGGGTTTCCTGCAGCGGTCCACAGCAGTCAGTTAGCCAGCAGCCTGGCCGTGATGCAGCGGATTACGGAGGTCGCGGTGGTCTTCCCGGCAACGTGCCGGGAGGCGATACCTCCCGGATAGACGCCCGGGCCTTGCAAGCTGCAGGACACGACATTCAGACACACAGGAGAACGGCCCCGAAGGGCCGTTCCGGTCACGGACAGGTTGCAATAGCGAATTAAGGTACCAGCTCGGTCTCGCCCGGACGCCAGCTCCCGTCGAACCAGGGCTCCAGCGGGCCGTAGAGCCGCAGGATCATGAACCAGCCCTTGCCGGGGATCGTCTGCACCCAGTTGTTTTCCTTGCCTGCTGGTGCCTCGGGCCCGAACCAGACGTCGACCGAGCCGTCCTCGTTGACCTGGATATCCTTGTTCTGGCTGCTGACGCTCGGGTACTGCTGGTCTGTCTGCAACATCGAGCGGGTCTGCGTGTCATAGACGATGACTGACCAGAAGCGCTTTACAGGGATGTTCGGTGGCAGGTGCATCTTGTAGGTCCTGGCACCATCGAAGGGGTTGCCGTTTGCATCCAGCGGGGTCCAGGGGTACTGCGATCCCTCGCCGACCATCTTTTCGGCCATGGCCGGCGTCACGCCGGTGGCGATGTAGTAGAAGAATGCGGCCCCGTCCAGGTTACTCACACCCGGTGAATCCTCGAACTTGTAACCGCCAAAGAACGGCAGACGCCACGTGCTGTCCGGGTAGACAAAGGCACCCTTGTCACGAATCTTGTAGGCGATGGCACGTGCAGTCGCGGCGCCGATGTTGGCAGCGTCAGTCAGGATCTTTTTCATTCGCGCATCGGGGCTGAAGGGCTTGCCTTTCTCGATACCGATGGCAGCAAACAGACCCAGGGTGGTCGGATCGGAACCTTCGCTCGGCTCTTCCTGGATTACCTTGTTTAACAGTTCCCAGAAGGCATAGTCGCCGGGGAAGACGAAATTTGACGGGATGCCCGAGGCATTGACGAACTTCATCCCGGGCGGGTTGGCGGCATCGGTGAGTCGATAGATCTTCAGGGTATTCTTTACTGATTCGACTCCCGGACCGGGCTTGCCGTCGACCAGGAATGCCCGGAACGGCATCCAGGTACCGTAGGTGCTTGGCCGAACCACAAAGTAGCCTTCCGGCACCTCGCCGCTGTAGCCGGGAGGCAGGACCAGGTACTTGCCACCCTTGCCCTTGTCGGGGCCCGTAATGCCGATGTCGGCCACCCAGCGATACCAGAAGTCGTCGATCAGCCCGAGCACCCTGGGTGGAACCTCGACAACGAGCGGCCCCTTGTGGGTATCGAGCCAGATGAAGTTATAGATGACGTTGTCATTGGCCGTCAGCTCTACCGTCTTTGAATCGACCAGGGTTTCCCAGATGACGTCCGTCTGGTTATCCGGCCCGAAACTGCGCAGCGTTTCACGCATGCTGGCCTGATTCACGATCGGAATTGCCAGCAGGTAGGCCTGCAGGGCACGGGACCGATCCAGGTTGTCGTAGATCTTCTCGGTGGTGTCGGCATCCGGAACTCCATCGGTCAGGTGCAGGGTCCCGATCGAGGTTTCGACTTTATCCGGTGTTGCCACACCCGGCGCGATCTGCGTGGTCATCTTGTAACTCTGGGCAGAAGCCGCAGGGGTGAGCGTGATTGCCAGTAGGAATGTCGTTGCGGCGACTACCGCAATTCCATGGAATTTCATTGGCTTATCCTCCTTGAAGATAGACGTTTTAGTGACGCGCGCTGGATTTTCTGTGTCAGAACTACCTTGCATATCCATACTGTATTGCAGACAGGTCAGACCATATTGGTACGCGTGCTAATCTAGCATTATCGCCAACACGCTACCTTGCAATTCCGGCCAAAGAAACAGAAAAGCTGTTCATGTCATTGAAATGAAATATTCCATCGATAATCCAGCCTTGTCGGGTTCCTTGAGCGTGAGCAGGCCCGATGCCGTTCGGATTGGGCCGGTTCTGGCAATCCCGGCCGTTCTGTCCGAGTTTAATATCAAGCCGCAGCGCGCATTTTCCCTGGCTGGTGTCGATTACCGATTGTTTCAGAATCCTGACAGCCGAATATCCTTCGAGGCGCTTGGTCGGCTGCTGGCGGCCTGTGTCAAACTTGCCGGGTGCAAACACTTCGGGTTACTGGTCGGCGCACGCTTCGATTTGCAGGGACTCGGTGCCCTTGGCTACCTGATGCGCAATTCAGCGACCGTTGGCGATGCACTTCGCAATCTGTTAATGCACCTGCGTATTCATGACAGGGGGGCAGCACCGCTCCTGCTTTGTCCGGGTTCCGCAGTTGCCATTTTCGGGTATTCACTCTACCGGCACGACACACCGGCAACCGTACAGTATTACGATGCGGCGATTACGATTGGGTACAAAATACTGCAGGAACTCTGCGGCACTGCGTGGAAGCCACTGTGCGTCCAGTTTTCGCATAGTCCACCGGACGACATCCGGCCTTTCCGCAGACTGTTCGGAAGAGGCGTGATTTTCAATGCGGCAGTCTCCGGAATCGCTTTCTCATCCGATTGGCTGCAGGTGCCAGTTGAAGGTGCAGATAACACCGCCCATGGCATGATCGTCAAGGCAGTACTGGAGGCAGAGGCCAGTGATCCGCCAGATTTCTCGGAGCAGGTGCAGATCGTGCTGCACCAGATGATGTTAAGCGGTAACGTTTCAGCGAATTCAATTGCAGAACAATTCGGAATAAGCGAGCGGACGTTGCGGCGACGCCTTGAGGCAGAGGGAACCAACCTGATGCAGCTGGTATATCGGGTGCGGTTCGAACTGTCACAGCAACTTCTTCAGGACACAGACCTGTCAGTATCCGAGATAGCCACTGCGCTGCAGTATTCAGACCCGAATGCCTTTTCCCGGGCTTTTCACGCCTGGTCAACACTCAGCCCGACCCAATGGCGTGCTCGACAGCAGCGCCACTGCCGACAAACCGTGGAATAGCCTGCCGGGATCGGCAACTGTGATCGCTTTGCGGTCAGGCAAGCTGGCAAAGGCGGGATATGTCAATCCCGGGTAACCCGTGCAGTTGTTTCCCCCCGGGTCAACAATGCAGAAAGGGACAGGCAGTCTGAACACTGCAGGATCAGGGCACACGGCGAGGTGACGTTCAGTCGCCTGTCAGGGTGAAATCGTAGACCTGGATTTTCTTAACCAGGGGCTTGAGGGTTTTCTCGACCAGCTTCACATGCAGCGGGTGGGACAGGTAGCCCGCCATGGCGGCGGTATCCCGCAGGCTGACGATAAGTGCAACATCGAAGCTGCTGTCGACCAGGGACCGCTGGCTCGGCAGCATGTCGCCGGCGCGTAATCCTGTTACCCCCGGTATGTCCCGAAGAACCTGGCTTTCGCTGATAATACGGGCGCGGTGTTCCGTATTGCCGGGTTCCTGCAGCCACACGATGACGATGTGTTCGACCGCGCCTGCCGCCGCAGGCGTCGGCAGGCCCAGAATCAGGCAGGCAACCAGGCAACAGCCCCAGGCAACCCGGGTGGCCTGCAGTGCGGCCCGGTCCGGGCGCGTCTTCCGCCGGCGGAAGGCCATG
>JASFOC010000326.1:0-3852 GCA_050116715.1 Gammaproteobacteria bacterium | reverse complement strand
TATCCTGACAATGCATGCCGGGCATGCCGTTTGCTGTCTGCGATAAAATGTCAGCGGACGCTGTCCGTAAATATGATTTCAGCAACAATATCGACCGTGAATTCAGTAACCTGAATGCCTGCAGGCATCGACCAGGCAGGGCGCAGGCCATGGCCGAGAGGCGCTTTGCCTGTAGGGCTGCGGCCGGCCTCTCCACCGGGTTATTTGTCGACAGGGCAGCGTTTGCCCGGACAGCGATGTTGTCGCCAGAAAATCTTCTAAGGATGGTCTGAACAAGTCCTGCTTTGTCATTCCGGCGAATGCCGGAATCCAGAAAAATCAACTGCCTGGACCCCGTCATTCGCCGGGGTGACGACTTGTTCAGATATTCCTTAAGTTACTGTGTTGAAAATAAAATATTGCTGGCTTGGGCCGCCGGCGTGGTTTGGGCGGCTGGGGGGCGTTTCAGTACCATTGGTTTTTCCCGTGAGTTGCAACAGGTTGCTGCGTCCGGGGCGCCGGTTTCACGGTGTTCTGGTTGCAGTCGGCCAGGGCATCACCTGTCAGGTCGATGATGCCGGGCCGGGAGTAGGAGCAGCGCCAGGGCAGGCCACAGGCCTGCCTGCGCAATGCCGGGGACGCACGCCCCGTGGTGAAACGAAGCTGAGGCAGCGGGAATCCGGCTTCATCCCGCTGTCCGGATTGACATTGCCGCTGTGCTGGTGCGAAAGTGCCACATTTTACGGGGTGCTTTCAGCCTCCCTCTTGTGGTACATGCTCATGAGTACAGTCCTGATCATCGGTGCCGGCGGCGTGGGTCGCGTGGTCACACACAAATGCGCACAGAACCCCGCTGTCTTCTCTGACATCTGGCTTGCCAGCCGGACCCTGTCCAAGTGCGAGGTCATCGCCGCTGAGGTGGCTGAAAAGACCGGGCAGACGGTGCATGTCGCGGCCGTGGATGCCGACAATGTCTCGCAGCTGGTGGCGCTGATCCGGCGCGTGCAGCCGGCCATGGTCATCAACGTGGCGCTGCCCTACCAGGACCTCAGTATTATGGATGCCTGCCTGGCCACGGGCGTGCACTACCTGGATACCGCCAACTACGAACCGCTGGACGAGGCGAAGTTCGAATACAAGTGGCAATGGGCCTACCGCGAGCGCTTCGAAAAGGCCGGATTGATGGCCCTGCTCGGCTCCGGTTTCGACCCGGGTGTGACCAACGTGTTCTGCGCGCACATGCAGAAGCACCACTTCGACAGCATCGACACCATCGACATCCTCGACTGCAACGGCGGCGACCACGGCTATGCCTTCGCCACCAACTTCAACCCGGAGATCAATATCCGGGAGGTGACCAGCAACGGGCGCTATTTCGAGAATGGCCGCTGGATCGAGACCCGACCCATGGAGATTCACCACCGCTTCAATTTCGAACAGGTCGGTGAGAAGAACATGTACCTCCTCTATCACGAGGAACTGGAATCACTGGCGCTCAATATCAAGGGGCTGCGGCGCATCCGTTTCTGGATGACCTTCGGCGACGCCTATCTCAAGCACCTGGAGGTGTTCCGCAACATCGGGCTGGATTCCATCGAGCCGATCCTGTTCGAGGGGCGTGAGATCGTGCCGATCCAGTTCCTCAAGGCACTGCTGCCGGACCCCGCCTCGCTGGGCCCGCGCACCCATGGCAAGACCAACATCGGCTGCATCGTGACCGGCAAAAAAGACGACAAGCCGGTGTCGCGCTATGTCTACAACATCTGCGACCACCAGGCATGCTACCGGGAGACCAATGCGCAGGCCGTTTCCTATACCACCGGCGTGCCGGCCATGATCGGCGCCATGATGATGCTGACCGGCAAGTGGATGCGCCCGGGTGTCTGGAACATGGAAGAGTTCGATCCCGATCCCTTCATGGCGGCGCTCAACGAACACGGCCTGCCGTGGACGGACATCGAGTATGCCGTCGACATCGACGCCCTGCCGGAGTGATCGCCGGGGATAGCAGCGCAATGTCACTGGATATCGCGCAGGTTCCCACCCCCTGCTACGTACTGGAAGAGGCGTTGCTGCGCGGCAATCTTGCCGTCATGGAACGCGTGCAGCGCGAGTCCGGCGGGCGCATCATCCTGGCGCTGAAGGGCTTCGCCATGTGGAGTGTTTTCCCGATCATCCGCGAAACGCTGCAGGGCTGTACCGCCAGCTCCCTCAACGAGACGCGGCTGGCGGCCGAGGAGTTCGGCCGCGAGGTGCACGTCTATGCACCGGCCTACAGCGATGCCGAGTTTCCCGAGATCCTGCAGCGCGCCGACCACGTCAGCTTCAACTCCTTCTCGCAGTGGCAGCGTTTCCGCGAGCAGGCCCTGGCCGCCGGTGTTTCCTGCGGGATACGCGTCAACCCGGAAGTGCACGAGGTCGCCACCGATATGTACAACCCCTGCGGCTCCCGCTCGCGGCTGGGTGTGACCCGTGCGCAATTCAGGCCCGACCTGCTGGATGGCATCGAGGGGCTGCATTTCCATGCCCTGTGTGAATGCGGCGCCGACAGCCTGCAGCGTACCCTGGCGCAGTTCGAGGCGAATTTCGGCGAGTGGCTCGGGCGCCTGCGCTGGGTCAACTTCGGCGGCGGCCACCTGATGACCCGCGCAGGTTATGACATCGAGCTGCTCATCCGGCTGGTGCGCGACTTCCGCGAACGGCATGGCGTCGAGGTGTACCTGGAGCCGGGCGGTGCCGTCGGCTGGCGCACCGGCCCGCTGGTTGCCTCGGTGCTGGATATCGTGCACAACGAAATCGACATCGCCATACTCGATGTCTCCGCCGCCGCGCACATGCCGGATGTGCTGGAAATGCCCTACCGGCCGGATGTGCGCGGTGCGGGTCAGCCGGGCGAACAGCCGCATACCTACCGGCTGGGCGGCAATACCTGTCTCGCCGGCGATGTCATCGGGGACTATGCCTTCGCCGCACCGCTGCAGGTCGGCGACCGTATCGTGTTCGAGGACATGATCCACTACACCTTCGTGAAGAACACCACCTTCAACGGGGTGAACCTGCCGTCGCTGGCCATCTGGACGGCGTCCGGCGAGCTGCAGCTTGTGCGCCGCTTCGGCTACGCGGATTTCAAGGGGCGCCTTTCCTGATCGGCTGGCCCTCGCAGTCCGGATGAAGCCCTGTGAAATCCGGAAACTGCTGCAGGATTTCCCCGGATTCCGACCCTTTTGGGTCCGCATCCAGGCGACTTCATCCGCTGTTTTCAAGCATCGCGACGGGGGATGGTGCGCCTGCCGGTGCGACGAGTCGTCCGGGTGATCTTCTCAAGCCCATGCTGTTAAGCAGCTGCCCATAAACGGTACAATGACTGATTGTCTCACTAGCCGATTTGAAGGACCAAGATGAACCAGCTCAGCTATACCCTGCCCTCCGAACTTGCCGCCGCCGTGCAGCAGACACTGGATGAGTGGCAGCAAAATGACGGAATGTCACGACTCTGGAACCGCGACGCCTCCCTGTGGACTGGCGGTGACGAGGCACAGTGGCTGGGTTGGCTGGATATTGTGGACGCCTCGCTGGCGCAGGTTGACGCGCTGCAGGACTTCGGCAGGGAAATCGCGGCCAGCGACATTTCGCACGTGGTCCTGCTCGGGATGGGCGGCTCCAGTATGGCGCCGGAGGTGCTGCGGGAATGTTTCGGCAGCGGCCCCGGCTACCCGGCCCTGGAAGTGCTGGACTCCACCGACCCGGCCCAGATCAGCACCGTCGAGGCCGCCGTTGACCTGCCGCATACCCTGTTCATCGTGGCCAGCAAGTCCGGCAGCACCCTGGAACCCAATATCCTGATGGCGTATTTCTTCCAGCGCATGGTCGACA
>JASFOC010000325.1:0-3853 GCA_050116715.1 Gammaproteobacteria bacterium | reverse complement strand
ATGACTCATTGCTTGTATCCAGTGGCAGCAGAATGGTAAATACGGTGTTTCCAGGCTGGCTGCTGCATTCAATCAGGCCCTGGTGACGGCTGACCAGCGCCTGTGCAATCGACAGGCCCAGACCGGTACCATCGGTGCGACTCGTGACCATCGGGTAAAAGATCTTTCTGCGCAGTTCCTCGTCGATGCCCGGGCCGTTGTCGATTACCTCGACGCGTGCAACCAGGCGGTGCTTTTGCGTACCGATGGTGAAGTTGCGCTGCACCCGTGTCCGCAGGATGATTTCACCCTTGCCGTCCATTGCCTGACAGGCATTGCGTGTGATATTCAGCAACGCCTGCACCAGCAGGTCCGGATCTGCCTGTAGATCTGGCAGGCTGGGGTCATAATCGTGGCTGAACTTCAAGCCATCACCGACCTCAACCATAACGAGTTCCTCAACCCGTTCCAGTACCTGATGAATGTTGACCGGCTGTATCTTGGGCAACTTGCTTGGGCCCAGCATGCGGTCCATCAGTTGCTGTAACCGATCGGCCTCCCCGATGATGATGCGGGTATATTCTTTCAGGGACAAGTCATCGATCTCGCCCTCCAGCAACTGTGCCGCACCGCGCAGGCCACCCAGCGGGTTCTTGATTTCGTGTGCCAACCCGCGGACCAGGGCATGTGTCGCCTGCTGCTGCGATATCAGCATCTCCTCCTGCTCTATACGCAACTGCCGGTCGATCTGGCGTATCTCGACGAGGATGCCGTCCACGCCGTCATCACCCAGCATGGGTGTAAACGTGCAATTTACCCGCAGCGATTGCATGTCAGGCAGTTCCAGGTGGCAGGCACGTTGCGAAATGACCTGTTTCGTCGTGATCGCGCTTGCCAGTTGTTCCACCATTTCCTCCGCATTTACGACCAGCTCATAGACCGTACGCCCACAGGCATGGCGTGCACTGCGAGCCAGCATGATCTCGCCAGCGAGATTGATATGGACCAGCCGCATGCGCGTATCGAAAACCATCACCGCTGTGGCCATGTGCCCCAGGATTCTTTCGGCTAACTGTTCTGAGTCCACTTCCTCTCCCTGTGTTGTACAAAATTTCAATGCAAGAAACAAACCAGCTTTTCAATGACTGCGGTCATGGATCGAAGGAACCCGAAAACCTGATTTATTACATAGTGTTAGATAATTTGCACGCGGATTTCACATGTGCAAAGAGGTAAAATGCAGTGTTTACAGTATAGCGCGGATTCAACAGGCGCACCATAATGGTGCATCTGTGCTGACTGGCCGTTACTTGGCGGGCTTCTGGCTTGCGGAGGGTGCGTTGGGAGGGTTCAGAATGGAGTGCCGCTTCATGTAGACGACAACATCATCGGTTTTAATCAGGGCAGTGCCATCCGCAGCCACGACGGCAGCGGACAGGGTATATTCGCCGCGATCCAGGTTGTTGATCGTCACGCTGGTCTTGCCTGCAGGCTTCCCGTACGGCTCCCCATTGAGATAAAACTGCACCCGGTGCCCAAGCCGGGTCTGCAGCGCGGGAGTCAGCTTCGCATTGATATTGAGGATACCGAGGTTGTTTCTGACGGTTTCCTCATTCACCGGCGAGACGAAAGCAAATGTTTTGTAATAGTCTTTTTTCTCAGGGGTCTGCACCGGTGTGTAGCTCGATGCCGGCACCGGTGGCGGGGTATAGGTCGGCAGGGCCGGCATTTTCACCGTTTCTGCACCCTTTGTCGGGGTGTCGCTGTAGACCACCTCGCCATCAGCATTGATGGACTTGTAGATTTGAGCATTTGCCTGACAGGCAAACAGGACAAGTAATATCAGGATTCGCTTCATAAGAATTACAATAGCTGCCTTGTTTCCGCCTTGCAATACAGATTATCGTGGATACGGCAACGCTGGTCGGTTTCGCAAGCATCCTGTGGCACGGGCGTCCGTGCATGGCCCGGTCCAGTCCCTCGACCGCTTTGCGCGCTTCACCGCTCCCCTGCGCTGCGCGGTGTCCCTGCGTCCCTGCAGGCCGTCGCGCCCGCATCCTGCCTCCCGCGACATTTGTACCTCCCTGCACCTCAAAAAAAACGCCCCCTGGAGGGGGCGCCCGAATTACTGCAGGTGTATCTGTTGCTCAGAGACTGTAGTACATGTCGAACTCGACCGGATGCGTGGTCATGCGCAGCCGGGTGACTTCGTCCATCTTGAGCTTGATGTAGCCATCGATCATGTCGTCGGTGAAGACGCCGCCGGCTGTCAGGAACTTCCGATCCTTGTCGAGGGAATCCAGCGCCATGTCCAGCGAATAGCAAACGGTCGGTATCTTCTTTTCCTCTTCCGGCGGCAGATCGTAGAGATCCTTGTCCATTGGGCCACCCGGATCGATCTTGTTCTTGATGCCGTCGAGGCCGGCCATCATCATCGCCGAGAAGGCCAGGTAGGGGTTGCCGCTTGGATCGGGGAAACGCACTTCGACGCGGGTACCCTTCGGGTTGGGCTCGTACGGGATACGCACCGACGCGGAACGGTTGCGGGCCGAATAGGCCAGCATGACCGGGGCTTCAAATCCCGGCACCAGGCGCTTGTAGCTGTTGGTGCTGGCATTGGTGAAGGCATTCAGCGCACGGGCGTGCTTGAAAATACCGCCGATGTAGTACAGCGCGATCTGCGACAGTCCGCCGTACTTGTTACCGGCAAAGATATTCTTGCCGCCCTTGGCCAGGGACTGGTGCACGTGCATGCCGCTGCCGTTGTCGCCGACGATCGGCTTCGGCATAAAGGTTGCCGTCTTGCCGTAGCCGTGCGCAACATTCATGACGACGTATTTCAGGATCTGGTTCCAGTCGGCACGCTGTACCAGCGTGTTGAAACGCGTGCCGATTTCACACTGGCCCGCCGTCGCAACCTCGTGGTGGTGCACCTCGACCTCCACACCCATTTCCTCGAGTGCCAGACACATCGCGCCACGCAGGTCGTGCAGGGAATCAACCGGCGGTACCGGGAAGTAACCACCCTTGACTGTCGGACGGTGGCCGATATTGCCATCTTCGAAGACGCGCTCCGAGTTCCACGAAGCCTCCTCCGAATCGATCTTGCAGAAGGAGCCGCTCATGTCGGAACCCCAGCGAACATCGTCGAGGATGAAGAATTCCGGCTCCGGACCAAAGTATGCCGTATCGGCAATCTTGGTGGACTTCAGGTAGGCCTCGGCGCGCCGTGCGATGGAACGCGGGTCGCGTTCATAGCCCTGCATCGTGGTCGGTTCCAGGATGTCGCAGCGAATATTGATGGTTGGCTCATCCGTGAATATGTCCATTACCGCGGTCGTGGTGTCCGGCATCAGGATCATGTCCGACTCGTTGATACCTTTCCAGCCGGCAATACTGGAACCGTCAAACATCTTGCCAACCTTGAAGAAATCGGCAGACACCTGGCTCGCCGGCAGCGTGACGTGCTGTTCCTTGCCGATGGTGTCGGTAAAGCGCAGGTCTACATACTTGACGCCGCCGTCCTTCATCATTTTGGTTACTTTAGCTACTGACATTACAACCCCTCCAGTTCAATTTGCGCAAAAAATTCACACGCCGCTTTAAAGAACAGCGTCGGACTAAAAATCTCTCGATTCTGGATCATCTAAAAAGCACGAATCATGCCATTCCGGAAAGCACGGTAACACACTGATTTAAATTATTTTAAATATTTCGCCCAATTTCGCCCACAAATGGTGCGCACTATTATGGTGCGACAATACGGTGATTGCACAAAATCAATGCACAAGGCTCAGCGAAAATACACCTCCACATTCCCGATGTCATCCACCTTGCCTGCAGATTTTCGAATCCTGTCCGCCAGTTTCTCCCT
>JASFOC010000324.1:0-3864 GCA_050116715.1 Gammaproteobacteria bacterium | reverse complement strand
CGGGTCCTCGGCGCGGATCTTTTTCAGGCGCTCGCCGAGGATGTCGAAGGCCTGCTCCCAGCTGATTTCCTCGAATTTGCCTTCACCGCGCAGCGCCTTGCGTTTGCGCAGCAGCGGCTTGGTTAAGCGCCCCGGTGAATACTGTTTCATGATCCCGGACGCGCCCTTGGCGCAGATCACGCCCTTGTTCAACGGGTGGTCGGGATTGCCCTCGATATAGCGAATCTCGCCATCGCGCAGGGTAACGCGGATGCCACAACGACAGGCACACATGTAACAGGTGGTGTTCTTGACCTCGATACGGCCGGTCTCGGAATCGGAATGTGCGGTCGGGTCGCGCATGGCAGTTTCAGCATTGCAGGTTTGTTAGATAATTATTATATATGAATAACTGAGATGGGGCAGGTCGGGTATGGCGGGCTCACTGGTTTCTTGCCAGGTGGTCTCCAGCTGCTGAAGTCCGATCACGATCACCCTCGGATCCTGTTCGAGGATCAAACGGATACAGACCTGGAGACCAGTAAATCAACAAAAACAACGGCGTAAGTTAATGCTGCAAGCAGGAGTGCTCCCGGCTTGCAGCATGATCATATAGCGATATTGCACAAAAAATGGCCCGGGAGAATCTCTCCCGGGCCCAGTTCTCCTTTCTCAGTATGGAACGGTGCGCTTAATTAGCGACGCAGACCTTGTTCCTGTTATCCCAGCGACAGGTCGCTTCGGCGTTACAGGGATCCTTGGTCTGGATTGTCGAGCAGTCAACCTGCTGGCAGGCCGGATCACCGCTGCAGTCGCTGTCGCCACAGTCGGTGGCACCATCGCAGTCGTTGTCAATGCCATCCGTGCAGAGGTCGACTTCGCTGTCTGCGGTTGGCGTGCAAACGGTCGACTCACAGGTGCCGCTCCTCGGGCTGCCCGACCATTGGCAACCCGGGGTGCCGTTGCAAACGCCCTTGTCGCCGATGGCGCCGCAGGACGGCGGATCACTGACACTGATCGTGACGGTCGCAGTATTCGATTCCGCGCCGTTGTTATCGACTGCATGGTAGGTGAAGCTGTCAATGCCGGTGAAGGAACCGTTCGGCGTGTAGGAGAACGAACCATCGGCATTCAGCACCAGTGCACCGCCGGCCAGTGTCTCACTGCGCGGATCTGCCACGCTGATGGTGTCACCGGTATCGGGATCGCTGTCGTTGCCGAGTACGCCGGGTGCCGGCACGCTGAGCTCTGCACCCGTGTACGTGGAGTACGAGTCGTCATTGGCAACAGGATGGTTATTGTCACCACCACCGCTGCCGGTATTGCCCCAGTTGACAGTCGCCATGACGACTGGCGGTACCATCTTGTAGTCGCCGCCAACCTGCATCACACCGGTGATTGGAGTCCCCTGGCTGTTGACCACGTCGGCGTTGATCCAGGCATCCATCATGGCATCGCCCTGCTCACCAAGGAATGTGTTGGCCCCGTTGTTGGCCTTCTGTAGGAACTGCTGGTACTCCCAGCTGGTGCCCTGGTAGAGCAGCTGGATGTGGGCATGATCCGCACCGGTCGGCGGGTTGAGGTTAACGATATCCCAGTGGTTGTAGGTGCTGCCGGCACCGTTGCCACCGTACTGGTTGTCAGGAACCGGCAGGGCATTGCGCTTCCGGGCCTCGTCATAGCTCATCGCATACGGCGGGATGCGGTTGTCGTGTGACACGTAGTTGTTGAGCGCGAAGTGGAATGTATCGTAATGATCGTGGGCTGGCGAGCAGTCCTCTGCCGTATTGGCATCGGGCTGTGTGCTGCCCAGGAATTGCCCAACCTTGCAATCGACCAGACCGGTTTCGCGGTCGAAACTGAGCACAAAATCCTGGCCGTGCAGTGCCGCTATGGTACCGGCCCATTCCTGTGTGACGGCATAGTGCGCCTCGTAGATCCTGGTGTTGGTGCCGTCCAGGTCGAGAATGGTTTCAACCGTGTCGTCGACCTGGCCATCGCCGTCGAGATCAACCGTTAATTCGCCATACTCGCCGTCGACACGGAGCAGCTGGTCAGCGGCGTCACGCCACTCGATACGCAGCCACATACGGCGACCCTCCGGGTAGCCGGTGATCAGTTTGTGGCCTGTGAGGTTGGTGACCTTCACGGTATCGCCGATCACCTCCAGCGAAGCGGCCTCGGAGAGGTGCTTGGTCGCGCGCTCCTGGCCCAGGTCCATCGCCAGTAACTGGGTACCGGTCAGGCCGCCGCCGAGGCGCAGGGTGCCTGCGGTATCCTGGTACTGCGCCATGCTGGCGAACCAGTAGTTGCCACCGGTATGGTCATGCTGTGGCATGTCCTTGCGAACCGGTGCGCCGTTTTTGTTGCAACCCTTGGCCTCGTACGGGCGCATGTGACAGCTCTGGCAGCTGAAGTAACGCGGGGTGTTGTCTTCGTAGTTGCCGCCCGTGCCGGCGTTCAGCGCGGCCTGGTAGGTGACATCCAGCGAACCACCGGCAACCTGCAGATCTGCCGGCAGGCTGGTAAAGTTGGAGACCAGCGTGCTCGACAGCGGGCTGGACTTGTACTCGCTGAAGGTGCGCTCGACGATACCGTAGGCATAGGGCGGGTTGTTGAACGCGGCCTTGTCCTCGAGCGGGCCTCCAGGCGTTCCACTCGCGACAACAGCCGGGGCGCCTGGCTGTGTGCCATGGTTCGGTGCCAGGTCGCCTACCACCGGGTTGGACACATCGTGGCAGGTGCCGCAGAAATCTGGGGAGCGGTGCCACTGTGACGGCAGGAACTGGTGGCGCGCCTGGGCGTCGGAATAGGGGCCCAGCTTGTCACTGCCACCATACAGCGAGAGCATGCCGCTGCCGTAGAAGCCTTCACCGGGATCGCCGGATTCCGAACACTTGTCCGGTACGTTCGTATCGGGATCGCAGTTGGCGATGAACGGCGAGTTCATCACGCCCAGCAACTCGGAATTGTCCGTGTTGGTCGACATGTGGCAGGTGTCGCAATCGATGCCGTTGTCGTCGCTGGTGGCGAGTCCGGAGCCATCCGTTGGCGTGGAACGGCCGCCGTACCAGCCTCCGGCACTGTGGCAGCGGATACACAGGTCGCCGGCGCCGTCGAAATCCTGCTCGGCAATTGCCAGCGTGGCCCAGAACACCGGGTCGCGGCCGGCATTGCCCATGGCGGCGCCGCGCCAGCCTGTGGCCGGCTCGATTTCCGGGTTGATATCGTAACCGGCATGGCAATTGTCGCATTTGTCCGGTGATTCGAGGTTTTGCACTTCGTTGGGCTGCGTGCCGGGCATCTGGACCTCATTCGGTACGATGTCCGCCGCGCGAAGGGCACTACAGAAAAGGAACAACAGGAAAAACAACTGATAGACAGTTTTCATGGTTATCATCCCCGAGATGTTGGTATTTTTTTGTCGCTGTCTTGGCGGCGACTTCATTCATCAAGAATCCAAGCAAGATAAGTGCCAGAAATAAAATTTGTCTTAGGTTCAATGAAATACTGTGACGCTGTTGGCGCAGGGGCAGGGAATATAGCGGTTGATTCTGCCAATATGGCAGATATCGGTATCCTGGATGTCAGACCCTGTCAAAAATGACGGATGGATTCGGGACAGGTTTGTCCCTGTGGCAGGCTGCGTTGAGGGAACGGGTCAACTGGACCCGGTTCGGCGGGTGTATGAATTCAGCGTGGCTGAGTCTCCCGCGATCTTGATCAGCGGGCCGACATTTTGTGGTTCTGCAAGCGCTGGTAGTGCGCGATATCCGCGGCATAGCGCTTGTTGATGCTGTCCAGTTCAGCCTGCTTGGTGCTGATAATGGCCTGATTCTGCTCGATCTGTTTCTGGATGCGCGCTGTCTGGTGCTGCACAAATTC
>JASFOC010000323.1:0-3873 GCA_050116715.1 Gammaproteobacteria bacterium | reverse complement strand
GTACTGTGGCCGTTCCTGTTCGATCACGCGTCGCAGTGCAGCGCCATCCAGCATGGAGAGCGTGTGGCTGCGGTGTGCGACCTGCATGGCCGGGGCATTGTCATAGCGGTCCACCACGACGACTTCCACGCCCAGCCGCTGCAGCTCGATGACGACCTCCTTGCCAAGCTCGCCGCCGCCGCAAAGCAGTACCCGGGTTGCCGACGGGCTCAGGGGGGTGCCGATTGTGGTCATCTTGCGTAGTTCCGTCTGGCTGGACTCAAGGAGTGCTGCGAAGCTTATAATGACATGCACCGGTACTGTCA
The DNA here is from genome assembly GCA_050116715.1 of Gammaproteobacteria bacterium. Lineage (GTDB taxonomy): Bacteria > Pseudomonadota > Gammaproteobacteria > UBA9214 > UBA9214 > UBA9214. Next base: position 3,568 of record JASFOC010000323.1, on the reverse strand, counting down.
ATTCGGCTGCTGTATTGCAGTATACAAGGGCGGCAAGGAGTCATCGTGAAGAATCAGAATCTGGTGTGTGCGTTGCTGTTCTTGCTGGGTCTTGCCTGCGGCAGGGCGGTATATGCCGACTATCCCATCGAGGTCATCGAACTGCAATACCGTACCCTGGACGAGGTCATTCCGGTGATACGACCGCTGCTGGGGGCAAACGACAGCGTGACCGGCATGGGAAACAACCTGGTGCTGAAGGCGCCGGCCGAGCGTATCCGGCAGGTCCGGCAACTGCTGGTGCAACTCGATCGGCCACCGCAGCGCCTGCTGATCACGGTCGGCAACGAAGGGGAGGTTGCACGCAGTTCGCGGGGTTACAGCGGCAGCGCGGATATCAAGTCCGGGGACGGCCAGATCAGTATCAATTCGCCAGGCAGGCCCGTCGATGAAAGCAGCGTCCGTATCCGCCTGCACGATCGTACAACACAGCGCTCCAGCAAGTCCGGTTACCAGGTGCAGGTGCTGGAAGGCCGGCCGGCGTATATCAGCAGCGGCGTGCGGGTGCCCGTGTCCGGGGTGGAGCGCTACTATCATAACGGTATGCCCTACGAGCGGCGGACCACGCAGCTGCAGGAGGTCAGCGGCGGTTTCTATGTTGTCCCGCGGCTGCAGGGAGACAGTGTCATGCTGGAGATTCTGCAACATGACGACCGGTTGACCCGCAGGCAGGATGTAGTGAGTACACAAAGTACCGGGACGGTGGTGCGCGGCAGGCTGGGCGAGTGGTTGCAGCTGGGCGGGATCGATACCACGACCGACAGCAGCCAGGGCGGGCTGGGTCGCAGTGTATCGGGACAGGACAGCGAGCTTCGCCAGATCAGCGTCAAGGTGGATTGCCTCGATTGCGGTGGAGCGGAACCGGGCAGCAGCAAATTCCCGTTCCGGTATCAACAGTAACGCGCGAATCCCGAATCCTCGCCGTTGTGGCGGTTCACCAATGCATTCACCTGCGGGGTGACGCAGTACGGGGGGTTCACCTGCAACCGGCTGCGGGGTATTGTGACTCAAGGTGACAGGCAACCGGGAAACCAGAAACGATGATGACAACGCTGCAACACTGGAAGCTGCTTGCGCTGCTGTCGCTGTTACTGCCATGCCTGTCGCATGCAGCGCAAGCCATCCACAGCACGGACCCGGATACCGGGTTGCGCAAATGGCATCTTGTGGACGGCAACCTGGAGGTCGAACTGATTCAGCGTCTGCCTGACCAGACGCGCGGGTTCTTCATGGCGCGCGGGTTTTCCCCCGCGATTGCCGAAGAAATTGCCCGCAGCTGTATCTTCCAGACGATCATTCGCAATACCGGCAGTCAGGCGGATGGCGCTGCCGTCAGCATCGACCAGGCGCAGTGGCGCGTCATCCACGCAGACGGGGAACAGGGTGTCAGGCTGAAGGAACCGTGGATCGCATCCTGGCCGGAGAACGTGGTCAGCGAGGCTTCCCGGCTGGCATTTCAATGGGCGTTGTTCCCGACGCAGCAGGAATTTCTGGCAGATGACTATAACTGGGGCATGACCGCTTTCGGCCTGCCGCCGGGTGCGGTTTTCGATCTCGATTTCGTCTGGCAGGAGGATGGCAAGGTACGCACCGCGCGCATTGCCGCAATCGAGTGTGCGCCTGACGTGGAGCGTTTGCAGTGATGGCGGTGGTTGCGCGGCGGCTGCTGTGCGGTCTGATGCTGCTTGTCGCCGGCGGGTCAGCACAGGCAGGTGAAAGCCTGACGCCGCTCCCGGGTTCCATACCCGCGCCTGACTTTGAACTGATGGATACCGACGGCAGGCTGCATCGCCTGTCGGATTATCGGGGCAAGACCGTCATTCTCAACTTCTGGACCACCTGGTGCCCGCCTTGCCGGGAAGAGATACCGTCCATGAACCGCGCCTGGCAGCAATTGCGGGACGAAGATGTGGTCATGCTGGCGGTCAACATGGGCGAGGACGAGGATACGATTTTCATCTTTACCGCGGATTACCCGGCGGAATTTCCGTTGCTGCTGGATCGCGATGGCGCGGTGATTGCCCAGTGGCCGGTGAAGGGCCTGCCGACGACCTACATTATCGCTCCGGATGGCAGTATTGCGTATCGCGCCATCGGCGGCCGCAACTGGGACGACAGCGACATCATGGACACCCTGCGCGCATTGCAAAAACAGCGTCAGGGGGCCGGATGATCCTTGTCACTGTGTCAGGGGATGTGTGTGCAATGAGTGACTTGCCAGTCCGGCCTCCTGCGCTGTCGAGACCAGTATCACCCTGCAAGCCGTATTAATCCGGGATGCCGGTCACGCTTCCGGGCTGGCGCGGCAGCGCAGATCGATGCCACCGACCATGGCCGTGGCATGCATGGCCCGAGAAAGGCGTGGCGGAATATACCCGGGAAACAGGCTACCCCAGGACGACGCTGGCCAGGCAGAACAGGATAAAATCTTTTTTGACAATGGCCTACGCATACAATGCAGCGCTGCTGATAACATCAGTCGAACCTGCGCGGTGATGCAGCAGACGCAGTTTGGGCTGCAGGCCCGGTATGCAGTTGCAGACACCGTGACAGGCAGGGTGCCCGTCACGGTGTCCGGGACAGGGTTCGCCTAGGGCGAAAGCAGCATCTGGATGAGCAGGGTAATGTCCCGGGCATCGATAATATTGTCAGGCGTGCCCAGATCGCAGTGTGCGAGTTCCAGCGCCCGCGTGGTTTCCAGCCCGAGCGCCAGGCGGATCGCCACAGTCAAATCACCCGCATTGAGCTGGCCATCCGGGGCGCCGTAGGGCGCCACATCGCCGTCCGCCAGATGCGGCCAGCTGGCCGGGTCATTGGGGTCGGAGCCGTTCACGACTTCCGTTCCATCCTCCAGCAGGTCACCATCACTGTCGGCCTTTGTCGGGTCTGTTTCGTAGGTGTTCACCTCCTCACCGTCATCCAGTCCGTCGCTGTCCGTGTCGCTGAGCGCAGGATTGGTCCCCGTGTGGGTCGGGTCAAGGTAGACGCCCGTGTTGGTTTCCACGCCATCAGGCAACCCGTCGCCGTCGGTGTCGGTGCAATCGAGGTCGTTGCCATCGACCAGGCCGTCACAATCATTGTCTTCGCCGTCAGTGCAGCTGTACTCGACGCCGAATTCAGTGGGCGTGCAGACGTTCGGGTCACAATCGTTTGCACAACTGTTGAGGGTTTCAGCGCCCTCGCACAGCTTGTCGCCACAGCAGGCCGAGACCCGTGGACTGACCCGGCAGAACAGGCTGGCGCTGGAGTCGATGCAGCGGTTGTCGTTCGCGTCGACACCGCAACCGATATTGCCGTTGCCACCGGGCGCGCCGCAGCAGAACTGCTTGGCGGTCGAGCCGCTTTGCTTGCCGGCACAGTCAGCCGGGCAGGTGAGGCAGTTCTCGCCGTCACCCCCCTCGCACAGGCCATTGCCGCACAGAGCGCCGCTGACCTGGGCGCAATCGGCGGGACAGCTGACACAGTCCTCGCCCGGGCCGCAAACCCCGTCGACGACGCAGTAGGCTGGGTCATTGGTCGCCTGGAACTG
>JASFOC010000322.1:0-3894 GCA_050116715.1 Gammaproteobacteria bacterium | reverse complement strand
GGCGTCCTGCTGCACGCGCTTGCGCAGATCCTGCAACCGCTGCGCAGCCGTTTCACTGTCGGCAGCCGCTGCCACGCTATACCACTTGTAAGCCTGGCCGGCATCCGGCTCAGGTAAAAAGCTGGTCTCCTTGGCATGGAAGGCCGGATCGGCGTGGGTACCGAGCGTCAGGGCAGCCTGCGCCTGGCCGTGGCGGGCAGCAAAGCGGTACAACAGGTAGGCATCCTCCAGGTCGCCCGCGTCCTGCATGCGCTCCGCCTCTGCGAACACCACCTCGGGATCGGGCTCTTCGCCAGTTGCCCGCAGCGCATAGAGGAGGTTCCGGGCGCCGTCCCCGCCTGTCGTGATCGCGGCGATGCTGCCGCCCGCTGGCGGTGGCAGCTGGAGTTCCTCGGAAACAAGCGGTTCAGACGGCAACGGCAAGTCTTCGCTGTTCTCCGGCGCTGATGGCAACGCTGGCAGCGACGACGGCGCTTCCTGTTCATCAACCGGCACCAGCCAGATAGCCAGGCCGGTGATAACCGCAACCAGGACCATGAGCGCCCGGGTGCGCCCCGGGCTCCAGTTTCCGCCGCTGCCGCTGTCTTTATTTTCTTTTGCCATGCAACACCTGTTTTTTCGAGTTCGCTTCGCCGGGCGGCATTATCGCGAATCTCCGCCCCGGTTAAAACCTCGTTGCGGCAATTGACTGAAAGCCCTTCAGAAACAAGGCGACGTGGCAGCTTGTTGTGCAAGCACCTTACACAAGTCCTGACAACTCACTGCAATTGCATGGTTTTTAGATGAAACGGTTGTGGTCTTGCCAGCCTGCTCCAAGCCGCCTGCGGGGCCCGCACCAGCAAATGCATGCCCCGGCAGCGCGACAGATGCGACGTCATCTGCAGGATATGGAGCGCACGCCAGTGGGCAGCAAGTACCCGCCTGCACAGAAATACCAGCGCCGGGCCTTCAGGATCAATCACAGCCCGAACAGTGTATGGCGGCGGTTACACGATGGTGTATTCCGCTGCCAGTCGATACGTGTCGCCGGCTGCAACTTCCACCGTCTCCGGACCGGCATTGGCGGTTTCAACACAGAGCATGCGCTGGTAAGCGGCGTCATCAAGATCTGCCATGGAGGCGGCAACCTCAACCCACGGATTCCACACCACGGCGGTACTGCTACCGCCGGATGCAATCACAATCCTGCGACCCAGCGAGCCGTCGTCGATGGTTAGGTCTGCCGTGACGTCCGTGTAGATGCGATCAACCTCAGCGCTGATTGTCAGCGGCCCTGTTTGTGTCATGCGGGCAGCGTCACGGGTCTTGTCGATGTACGGGAGACCGTCCAGGCCGAGCACGCTGACCCGGTCGATGTCCCCTACCCGGAAATAGGTATGCAGCGCCTGGCTGATGGTGATAGCGTGCTTGCCGGTATTGTGCGTAACCAGCTCCAGCCTGAGTGAATCACCGACTGTAACCTCGATATCCAGCCGGAACGGATGAGGCCAGAGCGCGCGCGTAGCGTCGCTGTCTGACACGCTCATGACTATGCGTGTGGCACCGTCGGCAAGCGACTCGCTGCCGGTTACCTGCCATTGCCGGTTGCGGACAAAGCCGTGTGCGGGCCTCCCCTGATTCTCAGGGTCCGCGCCAAACCAGGGCCAGCAAACCGGGATGCCACCCTTGATTGCCTTGCCCTCCTCGTAATACGCCTTGTCACTGAGAAACAGTAAATCGTGCTGCCGGCCTTTTGGCCGGTACGAGAGCACCTGGCCTGAATAGGTCGAGACCGTGGCATGCGCCCTGGCATTGTCTATTTCGGCATAGATAAATCCATGTTCGCTTTTGATGAACCGGAGTTCACCGTCAATTTCGTATTGACCCGGTTCGTCTGGATTCATTGTTGCCTCTTTGCAGTACAGGGTTTTGCGTAACTTACACCAATTACGCGTTAGCGTTGCACAGAAATGTGGATATATCTTCCGGACACCGGGTCAGCGTTGACCTGGCTGCAGCAGAATGCCAAAGTTATGACGCATCCCGAGAAAAAACCGGCACGATGCGACCCCGAAAACACCTGGCTCACGGAGGCCCGGCATGCGCGACCTGCAACGAACCCGTCTGGTACTCACGGCTGTACTCGCCCTCGCATGGCCGGCATTTGCCACCGGGATTGACCGCGGCGACAGGGTGGCTGCCATCCGCAGCGCGGACTATCCCTGCCAGCAGGTGCTTGACCTTCAGGAGACCGGGAACAACGCCTGGCGTGTCCAGTGCAACTCAGACACCTACCAGGTCAGCCGTGACGAGGAAGGCCGATTCAGCGTCGTCAGGAGCAACTGACCCGCATCGAGGCGGACTATTCCCATTCGAGTTCCTGATAGACCTGCTGCGCGTTGCGGCCATTGAGAAGCTCGTAGTTGAGCAAGTCGCTGTATGCGGACTGATCGATTTTTCCGATATCCGCAAGGTCCCCGCCGCCATCCATAAATTCTGCCACTGCAGTGCGCAGGAACTGTAAATAGGCGTGAGTATCCCTGCGCGCCTTGTCCAGCGTGGTGACATGTCCATGGCCAGGCACGACATATTCAGGCGCAAGCGCCGCCAGCGTCTCGAAGGCTGTTATCCATGACCCGCTGTGCGAATACGGCCTCACACTCAGCATGCGCTCCGTATAGACGATGTCGCCGGTGAACACGACCTTCTCATTCGGAAGCCAGACAAACACATCCGCCGGCGTGTGAGCCTGGCCTGCATGGACAAGTTGCAACATCGTCCCCCCCAGGGTGATATCCAGACTGTCCTCGAACACCTCATCGGCATAGGCGGCCTGTGTTCCAGCCAGGCCCCTGTCCCCCACGGTGTTGATGAGGCGTACCAGCAGGTCATCAAGCCTCGCCTGCTGGTCTTCCACCATTTTGTGCTGGGCAATAATCCTTGCGCCCTGCCGCCGGAAGTAATCATTGCCGAGCCAGCGATGATCCTGACTGTTGGTGTTGACGACAATCCTTACCGGTATGTCTGTGATAGATCTGATGGTTTCGTGAATGCGCCGGGCACCTTGCCAGGTCCCTCCGGAGTCGATGAGAACAACACCTTCCGGCGTAATGACAACGCCGTACGTTGCGTTATTGCCGAGATTCTCCGGCGCACGATCACCGAGCGGACCAACCAGGGCAAAAACGTTATTGGTGACCTTCTGAACCTCGAAATATCCGGAGGCAGCTTGCGCCTGCGCGACAACCGCGGCAGCGACCAACAACCCCCGGGCGAGGACGCGAAGCAGTCTATACATGGGCACCTCCTCTCGCGCCGGCAGCCGGGCACATGGCTGCCCGGGTGGATGTCACATCAGTCGAGCATAGTTGATGCCTGCAATCGTGTCTTCTTTTTCGCCCACCGGGACGATAAGAAACTCTCCCGCGATTATCTTGCTTCCTTTCAGCCGATTGACTTTGCGTAACACGGAAACAGAGGTACGGTAGTGCTGCGCAATGGTACTCAGGCTGTCGCCCTCGCGTATCCGGTGCTTGACAGACGTGACCCGCTGCTCAGGCGACAAGCGGGAGATACGTTCACGGAACACAGCCACAACCGACTTCGGCAGGAGGATGTCGATGGGCGTATCCGGCGGTGTAATGGACCTGTAGTAGCCCGGGTTCAGTCGTTGCAGGCTGGCCAGGGTTATTCCGGCCTGTTCTGCCGCAACCCTGAGCTCGATCTGCTTCCTGATCGTCACGCTACTGAAATAGCGGGTATCAGAAAGGGTCGGCAGCGATATATTGAAGTGATCGGGGCTTTCAATAATCTGTCGCAGGGCGATCAGCCTGGGGACATAGGAGCGCGTTTCTTCAGGCAAGGCCAGATGCCAGAAATCTTCCGGCTTGCCGGCATCACGGTTTCTTCCCATGG
>JASFOC010000321.1:0-3896 GCA_050116715.1 Gammaproteobacteria bacterium | reverse complement strand
GGTTGCGCTGGCTGCATTTCATGTTTCGTGGGTGCCGCACCATGGCCGCCCGGGCGGTGCCGGCAGTGCGTCAGGTTCGTATACCGTGCCCCTTGCGCAGCAGGTGCAGGCTGAAGACATACAGGATGATGATAAAGCCGATGCTGATGCTGTAGGACAGTGCCAGGCTGATATCGCTGACACCGAGGAAACCGTAGCGAAAGGCGTTCACCATGTAGAGGATCGGGTTGGCCAGTGATGCGTGCTGCCAGAACTCCGGCAGCAGGCTGATGGAGTAGAAGATGCCGCCGAGGTAGGTCAGCGGTGTCAGCACGAAGGTCGGCACGATGGAGATGTCATCGAAGCTCTTTGCGTAGACGCCGTTTATCAGTCCGGCCAGGGAAAACAGGATGGCGGTGAGCAGGATCATGCTGAGCATCACCCACAGGCTGTGGATATTCAGCGGGTGGAATACAAGAGACACGATGGTTACCGCAACGCCCACTGCCAGGCCGCGCGCCACACCGCCGCCGACGAAACCGGTCAGGATGATGTAATTCGGAACCGGTGATATCAGCATCTCCTCGATATGCCGCTGGAACTTGGAGCCGTAGAACGAGGACACCACGTTGGCATAGGAATTGGTGATCACGGCCATCATGATCAGTCCGGGAATAATGAATTCCATGTAATCGAAGCCGTCCATGGGACCGATGCGCGGGCCGATCAGGTTGCCGAAGATGATGAAGTACAGCGCAGTCGTGACCACGGGCGGCAGCACGGTCTGTATCCAGATGCGCGCAAACCGCAGGATTTCCTTCGTCAGGATGGTCTGGAAGGCGATCAGCTTGGCGCGTGGTGTCATGACACGCGTCGCCCCGTGCTGCCGTTTTCCACGAGGCTCATGAAGAGTTCCTCCAGCCGGTTGGTCTTGTTGCGCATGCTGGTGACGTGGATTCCATGGCTGCTGAGGCCGGCAAACAGGTCATTGAGGGAGTCGCCGCGAAAGACCTCGGCCTCCAGGGTTTGCTCGTCGATCAGGTTGAGTTTCTGCTTGCCAAGATCGGGCAACTCGCTGAGCGGGGCTTCCAGGTCGAGCACGAAGGTTTCCATGTGCAGGGTATTCAGCAACTGCCGCGTGCTGGTGTTCTCGATCAGCTCACCCTCGTCGATAATGGCGATATTCCGGCACAGGCTTTCAGCTTCTTCCAGGTAATGGGTGGTGAGGATGATGGTGGTGCCGGCGGCGTTGATCTGCCGCAGAAACTGCCACATGGAGCGCCGGATCTCGATGTCGACACCTGCCGTCGGCTCGTCGAGTATCAACAGTTTCGGATCATGTACCAGCGCCCGGGCGACCATCAATCGGCGCTTCATGCCACCTGACAGGTTGCGTGCCATGATGCGGCGCTTGTCCCACAGATCAAGGTGTTTGAGGTATTTTTCAGCGCGCGCGAATGCCTCGCGGCGATCAATGCCGTAATAACCGGCCTGGTTGGCAACCACTTCAACGACCGGTTCGAACATGTTGAAGTTGAACTCCTGCGGTACCAGCCCGATGCAGGCCTTGGCACTGGCGGGTTCCCTGTCGAGATCGTTGCCGAAGATGGAAACCGTACCGCCGCTCTTGTTCACCAGCGAAGCAACGATGCCGATGAGGGTGGTCTTGCCGGCGCCGTTGGGACCCAGCAGGGCAAAGAAATCCCCTTCCTTGACATCCAGGCTGACACCCTTGAGGGCCTCGTGGCCACCCTTGTAGGTCTTCCGCAGGTCGCGAACGGATAACGCAGTCGTCACGGCGTCAAACCATCATGATCAGGAAAAGGACGAAAGCGATCACCAGCAGCAATGGCAGCAGCAGTCCTGCCCAGTCACGGCTTTCCGCCTTGCGACTCTGTTCCAGCATGACCTTGACGCCCGGTCCGGCCCATACCAGCACGCCGAGCGCGATGGCACCCAGCAGGATCATTTCCCATGTGGACATGTTTTCCATGATTTTTACTACCCAGAAACCACTTTATTTGGGGTTGAATACGGCCGTTCTCAAGGCATCCGCGCGCTGGCAGTTACGTTATGATAGGACCTGTTCAGAGTCCGAATGGTACCGTAAATGACAAAGGGTTTTACAGCCGTTTCACGGAACAACCAGCGCCGTATCGAGGGTGATCCCTGCCCCGCCAGGGTAAGGCAGCGATGAGCCGCTGGGTTGAAGGCAGGATCGTCAGGTTGCAGCCGTGGACTGACACGCTGTACTCCATCCAGGTGGAAGCGGAAATCGCCCGCTTCATCGCCGGCCAGTTCACCCGCCTGGCGCTGGAGATCGACGATGAAGTGGTCGCCCGCCCCTATTCCTTTCTCAACAGTCCGGGTGATCCGCAGCATGAATTCTATTTCGTCACCGTGCCCGGCGGGCCCCTGACGAGCCGCCTGATCACGCTGGCGCCCGGCGATCCTATCCTCATCTCACGCCAGGCGGCGGGTTTCTTCACCCTGAACGAATTGCCCGATGCCGAGGTGTTGTGGATGCTGTCCACGGGGACCGCCATTGGACCGTTTTTGTCGATTATGGCGGACGGCGAGGTCTGGCAGCGTTTTTCCCGAATTGTGCTGGTGCATGCGGTGCGCACCGCTGACGAACTCACTTACCGGGAGCGCATCCAGGCCTGTCTGCAACAGCACCCGGAGCAGTTGCAGTACATTCCCTTCGTCAGCCGCGAGGATACCGGCTTCGCCATCAAGGGCCGGGTGCCGGTGGCGATCGAGTCAGGCGTGCTGGAACAACGCGCCGGTCTGACCCTCGCTGCCGACAATAGCCAGGTCATGATCTGCGGTAACCCGGGCATGGTGCACGATACCGTGGCGGTGCTGCAGTCGCGGGGCCTGCAGAAGAACCGCCGGCGTGAGCCAGGGCACATCACTACCGAGCAGTACTGGAAGACCTGACGCGTTGTTGCTGGCGAATAGGCCGGCTGCAGCGAGCGGAATCCGGGGCGACCGGGCGTCAATCCCGGGTTCCGGCCTGGCGGCCGGCATCCAGGCTGCGCATTTATCGGGGTGTGCGGCCTGTTGCCTCAGGATTCCGGTTGCCGGTTCAGTCCTACAGGAACAGCGCCAGTACCCCGGTGTACCCGTACAGGCGGTTGTGGGAAATCTCGCCGTTGGCGAAGAAGCCGACCAGCGGGAACTCACCCAGCTCGTCGCGGATGAGCTTCAGTTCTTCGGAGTTTTCACCGAACTGGTTGCGACCACGTCCCAGGCAGGAAAAATACACCCCGCCCTTGATGGGCGTCCTGGCGCGCTTGCGCAGGTCGCGCAGCATGCGCAGCATGTCCTCGCGAGCCGAGTCGCCGTCGCGGCGGCAGAACATGATTGGTGCCTCATCCTCGAGAATATCGCCGATGGCCAGCAGTTTTTCATTGGGATCGATGCCGACCAGGTTGCGCACCAGGTAGTCCCCGGTATCGGAACCGGGTACCGGCAGTCCGGCGAAGATGTAACCCGCAACACGTGACAGGTCCTTGGATAAAACTTCGCCGATATCTTCCTTGAAGACGTCGAGCGCCGGGCGGCCATCGAGTTCCGCCAGCAGGTTGCCGTCGCAACGGGTGATAATGTGCTTGTTGGGCAGCGGCGTGCAGCCCTGGGTTACACCGCTGATGACCGGTACCTCCGCGGAGATCAGGACGCCGGAGATGCCACCCTGACAGACGTCGCCGGATATCTGTAGCAGGTAGTTGTCGTCGTCGGCCGAGGTCAGTCCGCCGACCAGAAAACCCGGATCGAGTTCAGTCGACAGGGATTCGATGATCTGCGGTGTGTGGCCGTTGCGGGGGTCGCCGTGCACGATGCCGAAGTGTGCGGCGTGTTCGGTAATCCAGGTCCTGTTCTCCGCCAGCATGTCGCCGAGTGCATCGATT
>JASFOC010000320.1:0-3906 GCA_050116715.1 Gammaproteobacteria bacterium | reverse complement strand
TAACTGATCCACAGCAGGATATTTGCACTGCCGGTAAGCAGACCGGGGCCGAAGGCACGGTCGAGGAATGCCACGGTGCCGCCCTGGCTTGGCAGTGCGACAGACAGTTGTGCATAGGAATAGGCCGTCACCAGCGCAATGATGCCCGCGATGAGAAAGGCGACGGGCGCCCCGCCGTGCGCCAGGTCCACGGAAAGCCCCAGCACGGCAAAGATGCCGCCGCCCACCATGCCACCGATGCCAATGGCGGTGGCTTCGAGGTAACCGACCTGTCTTGATTCAGCAGCGTTCACGTCAATACATAGTAACCGCTGCCCGACGCGGTGGTACAGGGTGGCCGGAATCCGGCAGGCGTCTGTCGATTTCCCGAAGACATGCGCCCGCGCCACAACAGGCTATGCTATAAGCCATGAATACCGTGCAGCGCCCGGCCCGACTGATCCTGCTGCTATCCAGCCTGCTGCTGGTATTTGCGGCAGCCGCACAGGAACAGAGCGTCCGCCCTGGCATCAACCGTCATTTCATGGACCCGGACTGGCAGCAGTGGGTCAACACCTTTGAGCGACCCGGGCGCGAGGTCTACGACAAGCGCCATGCCATTGTCGACGCCAGCGAGGTGGCTGCCGGCATGAACGTCGCCGATATCGGCGCCGGTACCGGACTGTTTACCCGCCTGTTTGCAGCCGCTGTCGAACCGGGCGGACAAGTTTATGCCATCGATATTTCCCGGACCTTCATCGAGAACATCCTGCGCACCTGCCGTGAACAGGGCCTGTCCAACGTAACAGGCATCGTCAACACCCCCACGGATATCGGGCTGCCGGCCAACAGCATCGACCTGGCCTTTATCGCCGATACCTACCATCATTTCGAATACCCGCAGCAGACACTCGCCTCGATCCACCGGGCGCTGCGCAGTGACGGGCGCCTCATCATCATCGACTTTCGCCGCGACCCGCGTACCAGCTCCCACTGGGTCATGACTCACGTGCGCGGCAACAAGGCCCGGGTCACCGGGGAAGTCGAGGCGGCCGGGTTCCGGCTCGTGGATGACAAGCCACTGATGAAAACCAACTATTTTCTGGAATTCAGCAAGCCCCGCGAGGCTAGCGGCAGACAGTGACGCTTTTCCGGGAGTGCCAAGCCCGGTTTCGGCATGCGGGTCACTTGACGTACAGCGGCGTTACAACCCATTCTTCTCAGAATGGCCCCTTCGTCGTCACCTCCCAGCCGTGCTGCATGGATCGCACGGAGCACATTTCTGTGCGCCTGCATCTACCTGTCCGGTTGCAGCAGTTTTTCTGACTGGCGCCCGTCGTGGGCAAGATCAACACAGCCTCCTGCCCCCAGCGACACGTTCCTGCTGCCGCCCGAGGGCATGGATGTGGTAGGCACCTTACAGGTTGCGATCGCAAGCCACGAAGACACACTTTCCGATCTCGCGCGCCGCTACGATCTCGGTTACGAGGAAATCGTGGCCGCAAACCCCGGCATTGATCCGTGGCTGCCGGGCGAGGGTACCCAGGTGGTACTGCCCACGCAGTTCGTGCTGCCGGATGCACCGCGGGAAGGCCTGGTTCTGAACCTGGCTGCCATGCGACTGTTTTACTATCCCAGGCCCGCTGCGAATGAGCCGCCCAGGGTAATCACACACCCTGTCGGCATTGGCCGTGAAGGCTGGGAAACCCCCCAGGGCGTTTCGCACATTATCCAGAAGGTCGTCCAGCCTGCCTGGACCGTACCCGATTCCGTTCGCAAGGAACACGCCGCCAAGGGCGACCCCCTGCCACCCGTCGTACCCCCCGGCCCCGACAATCCCCTGGGCGATTTTGCCTTGCGCCTGAGTCTGCCGAGCTACCTCATTCATGGCACCAATCAACCCTACGGTGTCGGCATCCGGGTCAGCCACGGGTGTGTGCGACTCTACCCTGAAGACATTGCCCGACTGTTCCCGCAGGTCCCGGAGGGAACCCGTGTGACCATCGTAAACCAGCCCTATGTGGCCGGCTGGCACGAGGGACAGCTTTACCTGGATGCTCACCAGCCACTGGCCGAGGACGCCAGGCGCTGGGGCAACAGCCTCAAGCCCATGGAACAGGCGGTTGTGAAAAAGGCAATGCGAGCTGATGCCGTCAACTGGGATAAGGCCAGACAAGTCGCACAGGAGGCCCGGGGAATCCCCATTCCCGTATCACCGGACAGCCTGGATCTCACCGATGTGCTGACCAGGGCACGGCGGGTACCCAGCATCCCGCCGTGGGCGCCGGCAGACGACAGGCAAGGCTAAAAATTCTAAAAATCGTAAAAATCGAAAAATCGGGGACAGACCACGATTTCGGGTGATGCCCGCCCGGCAAGGATTACCATGCGGCAATGGCACTGACTCAGGCTCGTAGCACAGGCAAGGACGTCATTACCGCGACGGCGGGAATCCAGCATGTGCGGTAGTTAAGCCAGCTGGATTCCGGGTCTCCACTTCGTTCCGCCCGGAATGACGGTTTTTTTGGCTTAAGGAAAATCGGGGACAGACCACAAGGGAAATCGGGGACAGACCACGATTTCGGGTGATGCCCGCCCGGCGAGGTCACCAGGTGACAATGGCACTGACTCAGGCGCCTGGCGCAGGCAAGGCCGTTATTGCCGCGATGGCGGGAAGCCAGCTTGTGCGGGAGCCAAGCCGGCTGGATGCAGGGTCTCCATTTCGTTGCGCCCGGAATGACCGGGTTTTGGCTTGAATAAGCCGCACTGCAGCTAGCGGAGCATCGTTGCGCTACGCGGGTAAACAATCTCCATCGCCAGCCCCTGGCCGTCTCTCGCCGGCGCGGCCGGCACCGTCTGATAATGGCCATCGCCCTGCTTTGCCGTTACTGCACATACCATGGCATCGATGATGTCGTCCCGGGCAACCTCGCGACGCGGATATCGGGCGCAGGCCTGCTCGAACAGCGCGAGGCAATGCGGGAAGGCGCCTTGCAGCACATGCAGTCGCTCCTGCCGCCCTTCCTGGTGTTTCTTGTTGTAACGCATCGCCTGTCGGCCGTTCAACGCCCAGAAACACAACTCCGGGTGGGATTCGCGCATCACGCCCTGCAGGGACCTGTTGTTGCAGAGCAGCGTGTCAATCTCGCGGATCTTCGGCACGATATTCCAGGCCTGTCTGCTGAGCCCGCGCCCGGTCGCCGCGCGGTTCAGCTCAAGGGCCTGCGGATAGCCGGTCGCAGCCAGCGTGCCGCGCGCCGGGGCTGAAAACACGCTGGACGCACGCCCGCGCCCCAGCATCCGCCGCGCCTCCCGGTCGCACAGCCGTCCATCAGGTCCTGCGTCGGGGAGCCCGATCGGGATATCGATCAACACGCTGTCCGCCGCCATGGCCAGTTTTCCCACGGCACTGGCATCCGGCGCCACCCGGCAGGACCAGTTGTCGCCCTGATCCAGCAGTACGCAGAACCAGCCAGCCCTGCAGCCGTCGATGCCGATGAATATGCGTGCTGGTGTCATGGTGATATTGTCCCCGGCAAACAGCGTTATGTCGCCCGGATGGAGCAAGGCGTAATCCGGGAAGCAACAGGATTTGCCCGGCTTACCGTGTCACACTATAGCTATCCGGGTAACACGTCACCAACAACCCATGACACACCCCGAACAGAAACATCGCTGGATCGCCCACATGGACCTGGATGCGTTCTTTGCGAGTTGCGAACAGCTGGAGCATCCCGAATACCGGGGGCTGCCCGTTGTTGTGGGTGCACGTCCCGGTCACCGCGGCGTGGTCGCCGCCGCGTCCTACGAGGCACGTCGCTTCGGCATTCACTCCGCCATGCCGATATCCGAGGCCTTCCGGCGCTGTCCGGATGCCGTGTTCCTGCGCCCCGACATGCAGAAGTACAAACGCTATTCGCAGCAGGT
>JASFOC010000319.1:0-3914 GCA_050116715.1 Gammaproteobacteria bacterium | reverse complement strand
GTTGCAGCGACGTTCTTCGGCACCTTCCGGTGCCTTGTCGAACCCGCTCCGCGGATTCTTTGATTTCCGAGCGCAACTCCATAAGCAAAAACGCCACCCTGGGGGTGGCATTTTCGCTTATATGGTGGAGGCGGCGGGAATCGAACCCGCGTCCGCAAGTCCTCCGCCTTCGGCTCTACATGCTTATCCCGGTCTATTGATTTAACTGGCCGCTACCCGACGGGCAGGGAAGACAACCAGCGAGTCCGGTAAGGTTTTAACGAATCCACCCCGAACGAGCTTCATCGCGATCTTGTGAGAGTCGACGCCCGGAATCTGAACGCACAAGCACGGCTTCAGTCGGACGGCACCCTACAGGGGTTTAAGCTGCGAGTGCGTAGTTGTCGTCGTTGGCAACTATAATTTTGCAGCGTGTTTAACGAGGTCATTGCACCTCGGCATGCACCTAAGGTTTTGCAACCCACGTCGAAGCCAGGTCGCCCCCAAGTAACGCTATATAAGATAGCACAGATACTGAAAAGTTCAGCCGCTTATTGAATTATTATGCCGTCAGCCCCACTAATAGGATGGGTCAATTATGCCAACCGCAGTTCCTGCAAGGACTGCGAAATGTCAATTCAAGGAAAACGGGTCATGATGCGAATTTTACTTTTTCTGGCAACCAATGCCGCGGTACTGGTACTGATCAGCGTGGTGTTCCAGGTCCTGGGTATCGAGGGCATCCTCGCCGAAAACGGGGTAGACCTGAACCTGCAGGCATTGCTGGTCATGTCGGCAGTCATCGGCTTTGGCGGCTCCTTTATCTCGCTGGCCATGTCCAAGTTCATGGCGAAGCGCTCCATGGGCGTGCAGCTGATCGAACGACCTGCGAATCGCACCGAGCAATGGCTGGTGGATACCGTCAGCCGCCAGGCACGGCAGGCGGGTATCGGCATGCCGGAGGTCGGTGTCTTTAATTCACCCGAGCCAAACGCCTTTGCGACCGGCATGAGTCGCAACAACGCGCTGGTGGCGGTCAGCAGCGGCCTGTTGCAGAACATGAGTTCCGATGAGGTCGAGGCCGTGCTGGGCCACGAAGTGTCGCACGTGGCCAACGGCGACATGGTGACCATGGGCCTGATCCAGGGCGTGGTGAACACGTTCGTGATCTTCCTGTCCCGGGTGATAGGTCACGTCGTCGACCGGGTGGTGTTCAAGACCGAGCGCGGCTACGGCCCGGCCTATTTCATCACGTCTATCGTCGCCCAGATATTCCTGTCTATCCTGGCATCGATGATCGTGATGTGGTTCTCGCGGCGGCGTGAATTCCGGGCCGATGCGGGCGGCGCCTCGCTGGCAGGCCGCGGCAAGATGATCGGTGCCCTGCAGGCGCTGCAACGGGGGCACGAGCCGCATGACCTCCCTGGCGAGTTTGCCGCGTTCGGCATTTCAGGCAGCATCGGAGAGGGCATGAAGCGGCTCTTCATGAGCCATCCGCCGCTGGAAGAGCGCATCGCTGCGCTGCAGGCGGCACGCTAGGTCAAATCAGCCCGGTTTGCTTCCCGGACGTTCCCGTAGCGCGGGTTCGTCCGGGAACAGCGCCCGCAGGTCCGCGTGTGTCAGGGCCTCCCCCTTTTCCTCGAAGCGTACCCAGATCCTGTCCCAGCGCGCATCGTCAAAATAAAACCCCGCAGGAAGGATGCATACCGGTTCACGCCGGTGGTCGGTGATCACGCGGGGTTCCTTCAGTTTTCCTGCCATGAGTGATGCCTTTCGTGAGCGGGCTGCAAGTGGCGTATCCGTTGTTGCAAAACATGCCCGGGGTTGTAGTGGATTTTGCCGATGCCAATGTACCCGGGACGGGCTGAATTCTGGTTATCGACAGCGAAATTGTAGTAGCCTTGCTGAACACGATCAAAGAAACGCGCGCGCCATGCCGTGTCCGGAAAAACCATGCAGACATCCCGAAAATCCGAGCAACCCAACAGCCAGCAGATGGAAGTCCGCCATCTCAGGCAAACGATCGAGGTGCTGCGTGCCGAGCTGGAAAACCTGCGGCTGGAAAGTGATCGCATTATCCAGCGGGCGATAGCCGATGCCGGGATCGAGAGCCAGCAGTTAAAGTCGACCATCAAGGTCCTGCGTGACGAGCTGGAGAAGGTGCGCTTCGAAGAACAGGAGCATATCAACCAGGCAGTGGCGGCTGCCAATGACGAGATCGGACAGCTGAAGGCAACAATCAACGCCCTGCGCCATGAACTGGAGGTCCAGCGCCTCGATAACCAGGCGCATGCAAGGCAGGCGCTTTCCGCGGCGAACAGCGAGATAACCCAGCTCAAGGCCACTGTGATGTCCCTGCGTGAGCAACTGGAACAGTATGCACCCGGATAACCCGGAAACAGAAACCACCGACCGTCGCCGGCCGGCGCGTGCCACCGATGTGCTGGGCAAGCGGTTGCGACATGCCGAGATGCTGCTTGATGTGCATACCCGGCTTGCAGCCATGGACACGCTCGATGATGCACTGGGGGAGCTGGTTACCATCACCAGCCGCGAGACAGGCTCGGACCGCGTCACCCTGTTTCTGAATGACGAGGAGACCGGCGAGTTATACTCGCGGGTTGCGCTGGGCAAGATTCGCCGCGAGATTCGTGTGTTGAACAACATCGGCATTGCAGGTCATGTGTTCAGCAGCGGCGAGAGCATGATCATCCACGACGCATACTCGGAACCGCACTTCAACCGCGCCGTCGACGAGCAGACCGGTTACGAAACCCGCAGCATCATGTGTACACCCATACGGACGGTCAAGGGTGAAACAATCGGCGTGGCACAGTGCCTGAACAAGAAGCGCAGCCAGTTCAGCGAGGAGAACCTCGCGGTGCTCAAGGCGATGACCCTGCAGGCCTCGATGACCCTGAGCAACGCGCAGTTCGCGGAGCGCATGCAGAAATCCCGGGCACTGGAAAGGGAGTTCCTCGACATCGTATCGGACGTTACCTCGGAGATTGATCTCGGCTTGGTGCTGCAGAAAGTCATGGAAGAGGCAGCACGCATGCTCAATGCCGAACGCTCGACGCTGTTTCTCAATGATGAAAAAACCGGCGAGCTCTGGTCCGAGGTCGGCGCAGGCCTGGACGCCGTGCCAATCCGTTTCCCCAACCACCTGGGTATCGCCGGTGCAGTCTTCAAGAGTGGCAAGTCGATTAACATTCCATATGCCTACGCCGACCTGCGCTTTAATCCGGAGTTCGACCAGAAGACCGGCTACTTCACGCGCTCCATCCTGAGTGTCCCGGTTGTCAACAAGCACGGCAAGACCATCGGGGTAACCCAGGTGCTGAACAAGCATGGCGGCGCCTTCACCGACGAGGATGAATCGCGCCTGCGGGCGTTTACCGCACAGGTCTCTATTGGTCTGGAAAATGCAAAGCTCTTCAATGATATCCACAACATGAAGAACTACAACGAGAGCATGCTCGAGAGTATGTCGAACGGCGTCATCACCCTTGACGAGGAAGGGAGGATCGTTACCTGCAATGCAGCCGGCAGGCGAATCCTGAAGGTCACTGCCGGGGATATTATTGGTTGCTTTGCCCGGGATTTCTTCCGCGACGCCAATCGCTGGATCGTGGAAAAGATCCACTACGTGGATGAAAGCCAGAAAGCCGAACTGGTCATGGATGCAGACATTGAAACAGGCGGGAACCGGGCTTCAGTCAACCTCACTGTCCTGCCGTTGCTAAGTGCGAGTCAGGAAAAACTCGGCACCCTGATCATGATCGAGGACATCAGTACCGAGAAGCGCGTCAAATCGACCATGGCACGCTATATGGACCCCGGCCTGGCTAACCAGATGCTTGAGGCCGGGACGGAGATTCTTGGTGGCAAGAGCACACCTGCCACGGTGCTGTTCTCCGACATCCGTGGCTTCA
>JASFOC010000318.1:0-3920 GCA_050116715.1 Gammaproteobacteria bacterium | reverse complement strand
ACGAAGAGGCGGAAAAGATCACAACTGTCCAGCAGGCCATCGACTACGTCAACGCCCATCTGGATTGATCTTCTTTCTCAGGAATTGCGGCCGCACCCCGGTTTGACCGGTGCGGCCTTTGTTTTGTTCATGCCTGAAAGAAAGGGATGTGCGCGGAGATTGAACAGTGTCCAGACGACGTGTCGTTGTAACCGGGCTCGGCATCATTTCTCCAGTCGGTAACAGTATTGCTGCCGCCTGGGAAAATATCCTGGCTGGCAAAAGCGGTATTGGCCCCATCACCAACTTCGATGTTTCTGATTTCCCGGTACGCATCGCCGGCGAGATTCGGGGCTTCGATGTTTCCGATTATATCGCCGCCAGGGATGCGCGCCGCATGGGCGCTTTCATCCACTATGGAATAGCCGCAGCCAGCCAGGCGATTGCGGACTCTGGCCTGGAAATCACCGCGAGCAATGCAACCCGTACCGGTATCGCCATCGGTTCCGGTATCGGTGGTCTGCACGGTATCGAGAATGCCTACCAGGCCTACATCGATGGCGGCCCGCGCAAGATTTCACCGTTTTTCGTTCCTGGCAATATCATCAATATGATCGGTGGCAACCTTTCGATCATGTATGGCATAAAAGGACCTAACATCGCTATTGTCACGGCCTGCACGACCTCGACACATAATATCGGTGTAGCGGCGCGTACCATTGCCTATGGTGATGCCGATGTCATGCTGGCCGGCGGTGCCGAAATGACTACGTGTCCGACCGGGATGGGCGGTTTCGCAGCAGCCCGGGCGCTGTCTACTCGCAACGACGAGCCGCAAGCTGCCAGTCGTCCCTGGGACATTGACCGCGACGGCTTCGTGCTCAGCGACGGCGCCGGCATCCTGGTGCTGGAGGAATACGAGCATGCTCGCGCACGTGGTGCGCACATTCATGCCGAGATCATCGGCTTCGGAATGAGCGGCGATGCCTACCACATGACCCAGCCATCGGAAGGCGGCGAGGGACCGGCGCAGTGCATGAATGCAGCCCTGGCAGATGCCGGTGTCAACCATGCCGAGGTTGACTATATCAACGCCCATGGCACATCCACACCGGCCGGAGATGTTGCCGAGACCCTGGCAATCAAGCGCGCGTTTGGCGACCACGCAGGATCAGTGGCAATAAGCTCCACAAAATCCATGACCGGCCACCTGCTGGGTGCGGCCGGTGGTGTCGAGGCAGTGTTTACCATACTTGCCATGCGCGACCAGGTTGCACCGCCGACCATCAACCTGGATAGACCGGACCCGGCATGTGATCTTGATTACGTGCCGCATACCGCCAGGGAGATGAAGATGGATGTCGCCATTTCTAATTCATTCGGTTTCGGTGGCACCAACGGCACCCTGGTCTTCCGCCGGCCGCAATAGGCTCGATGCAGGCGCTGCGTGATCCAGGCGCCGGCGCGGGCACACGACTGCAAGCGCGCATCATGAATCCCCTCATTCAACCGGTGCCGCATGACTGCGACCTGGTTGAACTGCATCGCCTTGACCCGGACAACTACCCCGGCCTGCTGCAGAGCACGGCGCACGGGCGTTATGACATCCTGTTCGCTTTTCCGGGAGACAGCCTGGTGCTGGACGCGATGGGCAGACTGCGGGGGCGTGACAGCGACCCGGACACGCCAGGCGATTTCCTCGCAGCGCTGGACCAGTGGTGGCGCGAGGAGCAGGCTGCGGGGTCGGATGGCAACGGGTTGCCCTTCACCGGCGGCTGGTTTCTTTACCTGGGTTATGAACTCGCCGCGCAGGTCGAACCCTGCCTGCGGTTGCCGGCAGCCACGGCTGTGTTGCCTGTGGCGATGGCGACCCGTTTCCGCTCGGCGGTCATTCGCGACCGCCACCGGGATGCCAGCTGGATCGTTGCGGAACCCGGGCAGCAGCAACTGGTGCGCCGAATTGCCGCCGATATAGCCGCACTGGAACGGCTGCCAGTCGTGCCTGTATCCGAAAATCCGCTGATCACTGTCAATGAGGCGGAGTCGCACCTTTATACACAGGCGGTGGTGCGCATCCTCGACTACATCCGCGAAGGTGATGTCTTCCAGGTCAACCTGTCGAGGCAGTGGGATATCGATTTCAGCCACCCGGTTGATCCCGTCGGCATCTACCGGCAGTTGTGCATACACAACCCGGCGCCTTTCAGTGGCCTCCTCAACCTGGGTGACTGCGCGATTGTCAGTTCCTCACCGGAACGGCTGGTGGCGGTGCGCGGTGATCTGGTCGAAACCCGCCCGATTGCGGGAACGCGGCCGCGCAGCCATTCCGATTCAGTGGACAGGGCTTACTCCAGTGAATTGCTGGCCCATCCCAAGGAGCGCGCGGAGCACATCATGCTCATCGACCTGGAGCGCAACGACCTGGGAAGAATCTGTGTGCCGGGCTCCATTGAAGTCAATGAACTCATGGCACTCGAGTCTTATGCGCATGTGCATCATATCGTGTCGAACATCCGCGGCCGCCTGCGTGCCGATATCTCGCCGGGACAGGTGATACGCGCGGTATTCCCGGGCGGCACAATAACCGGTTGCCCCAAGGTGCGCTGCATGGAGATTATTGCCGAGCTCGAACAGGCGGCACGCGGGGCCTATACGGGCTCCATGGGCTATCTCAACCGGGACGGCAGCATGGATCTCAACATCCTGATCCGCACCATGGTCAGCAATGCCAGCCGTATCAGACTGCGCGCAGGTGCCGGCATCGTGGCAGACTCAGTGCCGGAGGCGGAACTTGCAGAGACCCGCTCCAAGGCCCGTGGCCTGCTGCGGGCACTCGGGCTGGACAGTTCATGACCCGCATGATGACAAGGATCAACGGTGTTGCTGCCGATTGCGTCGACAGCGGTGATCGTGGCCTGCTGTACGGGGATGGTCTGTTCGAGACCATGGCGGTGCGCGCTGGCCGGGTATCCAGCTGGCCACGCCACATGGCGCGGCTGCAGGCAGGTTGCGAACGGCTGGGGATACCGGCTGTGGATACCATGCAGCTGGCGCAGGAGGCTGGCGAACTGCTGGCCGGTGCCGGACATGCCGTGCTCAAGGTTATTGTGACACGGGGTTCCGGCGGGCGGGGCTACCGGGTTCCCGGGAAGATGACGCCGCGGCGCATACTGCAACTGCATTCCTGGCCTGAGTTACCGCCGGCAGCGACCGAGGCTGGTGTGGCTGCCAGATTGTGTACCACCCGGCTGTGTCATAATCCGCTGCTGGCCGGTATCAAGCATCTCAACCGCCTTGAGCAGGTGCTGGCGCGGCAGGAGTGGCATGACCCGCAGATTGCCGAGGGCCTGTTGCTGGATCAGGACGGCCGGCTGGTGGAGGGCACCATGAGCAACCTGTTCCTCGTCAGGCAAAATGGACTGCTGACACCCGCACTGCGCAGCTGCGGCGTCGCCGGTATCATGCGCAGCATCGTCCTCGAGCAGGCGGAACGGTTGTCCATACCGGTGCAGATCCGTGCGCTGGATATGAATGACCTGCAGACTGCGGACGAGGTCTTTGTCTGCAACAGTCTGATATGCATCTGGCCGGTCATCGCTGTCGATGGCAGGCCATACCGCAAGGGTGAGATCACGATGCGCATGCAGCAACGGCTACAGGCAGAAGAGGATAATGGCAGTGCGTGGCACCCCTGATCCGGATGACGCACCAGGCGGTGCCGGAAGGCCGGTATCTGCAAGGGAGAATGAGTTGGCGCGGACCTGTAAAGGAATCGCATGCTTCCCGGAGAGATCAACCCCCGGCAATGGTAAAGCACTGCAATGACGACTAAAACTTCATCGGGCAGTTCCTGGAAACGCATCATACTGCGCGTTCTGGCGCTGCTGCTGGTACTGCTGCTGCTGGCAACCGGGATTTTGCTGGGCGCATACCAGCGATTC
>JASFOC010000317.1:0-3922 GCA_050116715.1 Gammaproteobacteria bacterium | reverse complement strand
AGAATGTTGTAGCCCTTGCCGACGGCCTGTTCGGCTTCCTGGCACAGCACTGCCAGTGCCGACTCCATCCCTGCGGCGCCCGCAGTCGCCGGGTAGCAGATATCCAGCGTCCGGGTGCGGAAGGCCCCGCCGGTGTGCGCCTCGATATGGCGGATGCGCTCGATGTCGGTATTGGTCAGTATCGGCTGTTCTATCTCAAGGCGCATGTGCTCGCCGGCCGACTCGTGTCCCAGCAGGTTGGGGCGCGGGCCGATCTGGGACACCAGCGACATCACCAGCTCCTCGCGGATCGGGTCGATGGGCGGGTTGGTGACCTGGGCAAAGTTCTGCTTGAAGTAGTTCGCCAGGGGTTTGGGTTTGCTGGAAAGGACCGCAACAGGGTTATCCGCGCCCATGGAGCCTATGGCTTCCTGACCGGTGACTGCCATGGGTGTCATCAGGAACTTGATGTCTTCCTGGGTATAACCGAAGGCCTGCTGCCGGTCGAGCAACGTATTGTGGTCCGGTGCCATGGGGCTGATTTCGCCGGGCAGGTTTTTCAGGCGGATCTGGGTCTTGTCCAGCCACGCCTGGTAGGGACGGTGATTCGCCAGTTGTTCCTTGAGTTCAGCATCATCGATGATGCGTCCCTGCTCCATGTCGATGAGGAACATCTTGCCCGGCTGCAGACGCCATTTCTTTACGATGCGCTCCTCCGGGATATCCAGCACGCCCATTTCGGAGGCCATTACGACCAGGTCATCATCGGTAATCAGGTAGCGAGCGGGTCGCAGGCCGTTGCGGTCCAGGGTGGCGCCGATCTGGCGGCCGTCCGTGAACGCCACGGCTGCGGGGCCGTCCCAGGGTTCCATCAGCGCAGAGTGATACTCGTAAAAGGCGCGGCGTTTGGCATCCATCAGCGGGTTGCCAGACCAGGCCTCGGGTATCAACAGCATCATGGCATGTGCCAGGGAGTAGCCTCCACGCACCAGCAATTCCAGGGCATTGTCGAAACACGCGGAGTCTGACTGGCCCTCTGCGATCAAGGGCCAGAGCTTTTGCAGGTCGTCACCGAGCAGTTCGGATGCCATGGAGTGGCGCCGGGCATTCATCCAGTTGATGTTGCCGCGCAGCGTGTTGATTTCACCGTTGTGCGCGATCATCCGGAACGGGTGTGCCAGGTCCCATGACGGGAAGGTGTTGGTGGAAAATCGCTGGTGCACCAGCGCCAGTGCCGAGGTGAGGCGCTTGTCATTCAGGTCTGCGTAGTAAGTGTTGACCTGATTTGCCAGCAGCATGCCCTTGTAGCACAGGGTGCGGGCGGACATGGACGGGATATAGAAGTGCTCGCTGTCTTCCAGGTTGCTGTCACGAATGGTGTTGTCGACGCGCTTGCGAATGACGAGCAACTTGCGTTCAAAGCTGTCTGTATCGCTGCAGTTCGTGCCGCGTTCGATAAAGACCTGCCGTACGTACGGTTCCACCTGGCGGACGCTTTCTCCCAGTCCGGTGTTATCGGTCGGGACATCACGCCAGCCCAGTACGCGCTGTCCTTCTTCAGCGATCGTTGCAGCGATAAGTTTTTCGCAGTATTCGCGGGTCCCGGGGTTGCGCGGCAGAAACAGCATGCCAATTGCGTAGGCACCCTCTTCGGGGAGCGTGATGCCGAGGCCGGCGCATTCCTCGCGCAGGAAGGCATCCGGTATTTGCATCAGGATGCCGGCCCCATCACCGGCCAGCGGGTCGGCTCCGACGGCACCGCGGTGTGTCAGGTTTTCCAGTATGCACAAGCCCTGCCGGATGATTTCATGGCTCTTGCGTCCCTTGAAGTTGGCGACAAACCCGACGCCACAGGCATCGTGTTCATTGGCAGGGTCATACAGGCCTTGTCTCGGTGGCAGTGTTCCGTGCTTCATTTGGAATGACTCTCTATTGTGACAGCATCTTGCCGGGCGATGCTGGCGGGTCGGCAAGAAATACCTTTAAAAAACAGCGCGTTGCAGGTTTGCACGGCGTAACCAGTTGCGGGCCAGACGCACAGCGCAGAAACCCCCAAACGGCCGCACAGTATAGCGCTGCTGCGCTGCCTGTTCAATTTGCTGCGGCTGTGATTTTCCTTTTTGTTTTCAGGGGCATGCCAATGTATGGCAGGTGCTCTATTCCGGCACCGCCTGGATGAACACGACCCGGTAGCCGCGCTTGATTTGCTCATCTCGGACTTTCATCAGCGCTGCCTGGGCCGTTTCCCGGTCCGGAAAGTTTTCCTTGCGCAGGCGTCCTGCAGCGCCCTGGTAGCCCCATTCCCTGATCAGCGTCCAGCCATCGATCAGGTCTTCCTGGAGGTGGAGGTGATAATAACGGGGCGCCTTGTCACCTTCGGGCGGAATTTGCATGTATATGCGCATACGACGTGCAGGTGTCTTACCTGGCCGGGTTGAAGGTTCGGTCGTATTCCGCGATGGCGTAACGGTCTGTCATGCCGGCGATGTAATCAGCCACGGCACGCGCCCGGCCATGCTTGCCGTCATGCTGCTCGAGTTGGCTGGTGTGCTGTCTGGCTTCATCGGGCATCAGGCGCGGATCGCTGAAAAAGGCCTCGAACAGCGAGGTGATGGTGCGGACTGCCTTTGCAGTCATGCGGTGCACCCGGTAATGCCGGTACAGGTTGGTGCGCAGGTAGCTTTTCAGTTCCAGGTTTTTCTCGCGCATGGCCTCGCTGAACGTGATCAGCGCCGCTCCGTGATGGCGTACTGCCTCGATATCACGGGGTGCTGCCGCTTCCAGGTTGGCGATGCTGGTTTCAACCAGGTCGATGACCTGGCAGCCGATCAGGCGGCGCACCACCTCATGAATGGTCCGGCGTGGCGGCAGATCGGGGTAGAGCCGGCGGACGGCATCATACTGCTCGCGAAACAGGGTGATTTCTGTCAGGGATTCGACGCTGATGAGACCGGAGCGCAGGCCGTCGTCGACATCGTGGCTGTTGTAGGCTATCTCGTCCGCGAGGTTGGTCAATTGTGCTTCCAGCGAAGGCTGTGTTCTGTCAAGGAAGCGTTGTCCGAGCGGCCCCAGCTTCATGGCATTTTTCCGGGAGCAATGCTTGAGGATGCCCTCGCGTGTCTCAAATGTGAGGTTCAGGCCGGGGAATTCCGCATAGCGTTCTTCCAGTTCATCGACGACGCGCAGGGACTGCAGGTTGTGCTCGAACCCGCCATAGTCCTGCATGCAGCTGTTCAGCGCGTCCTGTCCGGCATGGCCAAACGGGGTATGCCCCAGGTCGTGCGCGAGCGCGATTCCCTCTGTGAGATCCTCGTTCAGTCGCAGTGCGCGTGCCACCGAGCGGGCGATCTGCGCAACCTCGATGGAATGCGTCAGGCGGGTACGGAACAGATCGCCCTCGTGGTTGACGAAGACCTGGGTTTTATATTCCAGGCGTCTGAAGGCCGCGGAGTGAATCACGCGGTCACGATCGCGCTGGTATTCACTGCGGTACGCGGGTGCATGCTCCGGAACCAAGCGCCCCCTGGATGAGTCCGGCATGGCCGCATAGCGTGCCAGTGCCTGCAGCCCGGATGATGACAGGTTACTGCTCATGGGTCGTCAGGTGGCGCCGGCCAGGGTTGCAGCGAGCAGGTCCTGTCTGAAATCACTGGTGACCAGTGCATGTCCGATGTCCTTGAGCAGTACCAGACGCAGACCTCCGTCCACAACTTTCTTGTCTACTGCCATCAGGTCCATGAATCTGTCGGCAGTCATCTCTGCCGGAGGGCTGGTAGGCAGCCCGGCTTGCCGCAATAGTTTCTCGGTACGCCGTACGGCATCGGTAGACAGCCAGCCGTGGCGTGCCGACAGCTCTGCAGCCATCAGCATACCTGCAGCTACCGCTTCTCCATGCAACCAGTTTCCATAACCGGTACCCGTCTCGATTGCATGTCCGAAGGTA
>JASFOC010000316.1:0-3933 GCA_050116715.1 Gammaproteobacteria bacterium | reverse complement strand
GTGAAGGGTTCGCACCACCAGTTCAAGCATCCCCGTAAAACCGGCAAGGTAACCGTGCCCCATCCGAACAAGGATCTTCCCGCTGGCACCTTACGCAACATCTACCGCCAGGCAGGCTGGCATTGGGGTCATTGAGATGCGTTACCCGGTCGTTATTCACAAGGACAAGTCTTCCGATTACGGCGTTACCGTGCCGGATCTGCCGGGTTGCTTCTCGGCGGGTGACACCATGGAGGAAGCGCTCACCAATGCCGTGGAGGCGATCGAGTGTCATCTCGAAGGCCTGCTGCTGGACGGCGATGAAATCCCGCAGGCGCAGCCGGTCGAGGCGCACATCAAGAACAAGGACTATGCCGGTGGTACATGGGCGCTGGTGAGCGTCGACCTTTCCAAACTTGCGAGTAAGGCGAAGCGGATCAACATCACTTTGCCGGAACGAGTGTTGACGCTGGTTGATGATCAGGCCAGACGCGAGGGGGAATCGCGTTCAGGTCTGTTGGCGCGGGCGGTGATGGAGTATATCGGGCGACACAAGGCGGGGTAACCGGCATTCGGCACGGTCGATATCAACCACCGCGGCCGGAAGACCGCTCCTGCACGCAATCGTGGCGCCTGCAGAACACAGTAGCGAGTATTGACGCCTTTAATGCGGCATCACATCACTCGCCAGAAATCAGCAGCACCTTCGCCCCGCGGACGGGACCGCGCTTCAGTTCGACCAGGGCGCGGTTGGCCTCCTCCAGCGGGTAGGTTTCAACGACCGGGTGAATCGGTATCCGCGCGGCAATCGGCAGGAACTCGGCGATGTCAGTGTGCGTGACATTCGCCACTGACTTGATTTCCTTCTCCATCCACAGGTGCTCGTGATAGCGCAGGCGGAGCAGTTCGTCCTGGTCCCTGTCCTCCTTGCGGATGGCGTTGATGACCAGGCGGCCGCCCGGACGCAGGCTGGCGAGTGCTGCCACCACCGGCTTCCAGGCCGGCGTAGTGTCGATGATCGCCTGGCATGGCTGCGGCGGGCGGTCCGTGGTATCGCCAGCCCAGTCGGCACCGAGCTGCAGTGCAAAGTCGCGCGCCTGCGGGTCACGGGCGAACACGAAGACCGGGGAGTCGGGATACAGGTGCCGCGCCAGCTGCAGCACGATATGCGCCGAACCGCCAAAGCCGGTCAGGCCCAGCGGATCGCCGTTGCTGATATGGGTGAGCTTCAGCGAACGGTAACCGACACTGCCGGCACACAACAGCGGTGCGGCCTCGGCATCGCTGAACACCGCCGGAACCGGGCAGGCATAGGCCTCGGGCACGGTGAGGTATTCGGCATAGCCACCGTTGTGATCGCGGCCGGTCGCGACAAATTCCTGGGCAAGATTTTCGTCGGGGGAACCGGAGGAGTGGTGGATCCAGCCGACGCCCACGCGCTCCCCTGCAGCAAAGCGGCTGGCGCCCGGACCACAGCGGTCCACCCGACCGATGACTTCATGGCCGGGTATCACCGGCAGGTGCGGCGGCGCGGTGCGCCCCTCGATCTCGTCAAGCTCGGTGTGACAAACGCCGCAGGCGGACACCCGGATGCGCACCTCCCCGGCCGCCGGTTCCGGGTCCGGCAGTTCCACCCGTTTAAGCGGCGCCTCGTCCTCCAGCAGGGACACGAGCCGCTCTATGACCATGGCCTTCATGGCCCTAGTGTGACATGAAAAACCCTGTCAGCGTAGCGTCCCGCCTGAGCGCAACAGGTGCCCGATCCATGCGGGTAATGGGCTGACCTGTCCGTGACGTTGTGGCTGCATGCAGCCCAATCACTTCCTATAATCCAGACTATCGAGAGCGCCATGTGCTGTCCTCACGCACGAAAAACAGGCACCCGAAGACTGCAAGACCGATTTCACATAACCGGAACCGCTGCTTAACCACTGATGAACCACACTGACGCCCGCGCCCCGCTGCTCGCCTACGATGGCGATTGCGGATTCTGTGCCTACTGGGTGCGTTACTGGCAGCGCCTCACCGGCGACCGGGTGCACTATGCGCCGTACCAGGAAATCATTGCAGAGCATCCGGAGGTGACCGAGGCGGAATTCGCCCGCGCGATCCAGCTCTTCGACCCGGATGGCGGGCGCAGCAGCGGGGCCGGGGCGGCGTTCCGGGTGCTGGCGCTGGCACGTCGGGGCGCGGGGCTGTGGTTGTACCGGCACCTGCCGGGGTTTGCCTGGATTGCCGAGGCCGTCTACGCGCTGGTCGCACGGCACCGCGAGGCGGCC
This sequence comes from Gammaproteobacteria bacterium, assembly GCA_050116715.1. GTDB lineage: Bacteria > Pseudomonadota > Gammaproteobacteria > UBA9214 > UBA9214 > UBA9214. Next base: position 1,675 of record JASFOC010000316.1, on the reverse strand, counting down.
TACCACGTCTCGCGCCTGCTGTGGGGAGCGGAGCGTTATCCCCCGACCTGGCACCTGGTGAGCTGGCTGTTCCTGCGCCTGCTGGGCCTCACCTTCCTGGTCGCATTCATGTCGATCGGCAGCCAGGTTATCGGGCTGATCGGCAGCGACGGCGTCCTGCCGGTGACGGAGAAACTGGCCACGCTCGCCGCGGAGCACGGCCCGTGGCGCTTCTGGGTTTCGCCCACGCTGTTCTGGATCGACAGTTCCGACCCGGCCCTGGTGACTGCCTGTGTCGCCGGCGCCACCGCTGCCGTGCTGATCGTACTGAATGTGCTGACGCGGCCCATGCTGGTGCTTGCTTTCATTCTGCAGTTGTCACTGTGGGTGGTAATGCCGGTGTTCGGCAACATCCAGCCGGACGCCCTGCTCCTGGAGGTGGGCCTGCTGGCGGTCTTCCTCACCGGGGGTTCGCGCATCGTCGTCTGGCTGTACCGCTGGCTGCTGTTCCGCTTCATGCTGCTCTCCGGCCTGGTCAAGCTGCTCACGCATGACACCAGCTGGGCGCAGCTGACGGCACTCAACTATCACTACGAGACCCAGCCCCTGCCGACGCCGCTGGCCTGGTATGCGCACCAGCTGCCGGCGTGGTTCCAGCAGTTCTCGGTGCTGTCGATGTTCGGCATCGAGCTGCTGCTGCCCTGGCTGATCTTCATGCCGCGGCGCCTGCGCTTCGTGGCGGCCGGGGGTTTCCTGGTGCTGCAGGTCCTGATCATCCTGACCGGCAACTACTACTTCCTGAACCTGCTCACGATCTTCCTGTGCCTGTTCCTGCTCGACGACCGGGCACTGGCAAGCCTGCTGCCGGGACGGCTTGCCGCGCACCCGCGCTTCCGACTGCCCGAACCCGGCCGGCTGGCGACGGCCGCCGCGGGGGTGCTGGCGAGCCTCGTGGTGGCGGTCAACCTGGCCGTCATCTGGAAGCGTATCGAGCAGCGACCGCTGCCCGAACCGCTGGCGACACTGGCTGCGACGACATCGCGCCTCGGCATCACGAACTTCTACGGCTTTTTCGGCGTGATGAATACCACCCGGCGTGAAATCATCGTGGAGGGCTCACTGGACGGCAGGGACTGGCGCGCCTACGCCTTCCGCTACAAACCCGGCGACGTGCACCGCTGCCCGCGCTGGAGCCTGCCGCATCATCCGCGCCTCGACTGGACGCTGTGGTTTGCCGCCGGCGAATCGCCGTACCGCAACCGCTGGTTCGGCAACCTGCTGTACCAGCTGCTGGAAGGTTCTCCACCCGTGCTGGGGCTGCTCGCCGACAACCCGTTTCCCGATGAACCGCCCAAGTGGGTGCGCGCGACGCTGTATCAGTATCGCTTCACCACTGCCGCGGAACGGGCCGCAACCGGGGACTGCTGGGTGCGCCAGCGGCTGGGGCCCTACGTCCCGCCGCTGAGTCTGGAGAGCTGGGCGCCCGGGTAACGGGAAACGGCATCGCGGCCGGGGACAGTGCCTGCCCCACCAGGCGGTGCGTTTGTTTGCAGACCGATATCTGCAGCACGGGTCCGGCTCCCGCTGCAATCGCATTGTCAAAACCACCCGCCGCCAGTATGCTCCCTCGCCATGCTGGAACGCGCCTACAACTGGTTCGACCGCGTGATCCTGGAGCTCGGACGCGAATTCCGGT
>JASFOC010000315.1:0-3934 GCA_050116715.1 Gammaproteobacteria bacterium | reverse complement strand
ACGGGACGCTGGCCGGGATTATTCGGCAGGTCTACGTCGATGTGGCATTCAGGGATTTTGCACCTCAGGGTAAAAAGCAAACGGTTTCCCGCGTCTCGGCATTGACCGGCCTGACGCGCAAGGAGGTGAAGCGCCTGCTGGAAGCGGACCCGCATGCCGCATCTGACGGCCAGGCTCGCTACAGTCGGGCGGTACGAGTCATCAGCGGCTGGCTGCATGATGCGCGTTTCCACGGCGCGAGCGGTAAACCTGCAATCTTGCCGATGGATGGCGGAGAAAATTCGTTTGCCCTACTGGTAAAGGAATACAGCGGAGATATTCCGACCAGGGCCATGCTTACCATGCTGGAAGAAGGTGGCACCGTCGCCGTGTCGAGGGACCGCGTGCGACTGGTGCGGCATGCCTACGTGCCGGGTGGTGATGCAATTGAAAAAATCAGGATTCTTGGCAGCGATGTTTATGAGCTTATTTCCACGATTGATCATAATCTGACCGCAGAGGCGGAAAACCTGCGTTTCCAGCGCAAGGTTTCCTACGACAATATTGATGCCGGGGCCATCGAAAAACTGAAAAAGATGTCTTTTACAAAGGCACAGGCACTGCTGGAACAACTCGACAAACAATATTCAGGGCACGTTGTGGAAGCGGATGATGCCGGGGAGGGGAAATACATAAGTCTTGGTATTTACTACTACGAGCAGGACACTGAGGAGTGATTGCATGAAAATGCCCGGGATAAAACCTATTGTTCCCGTTTTTATCATATTCGCCAGCCTGGTTGTCGTGGCATGTGGAGGCAGTGGCGGGGATTCTGTTGCCGGCGGAGGGATTGGTGGAACAGGTGTGACGGCATCGGGTGCAATAACGGGGTTCGGCAGCGTCAGGCTGAATGGCCTTGTGTTTGACACAACGAATGCTGCACGAATTGTCGATGGTGAACCTGCAGATGATGACACGGCACTCGCAGTCGGAATGGTCGTAACAGTCACAGGAACGCTCGGTAGCGATGGTGTCAACGGCACTGCTGACCTGATCGAATACGATGATGATGTACAGGGCCCGATTCAGGAACCGATTGTCGTGGTTGACCAGACGAAGACCTTCAGTGTCATGGGTGTCAAGGTGAGCGTGAACAGGATAAGCACCGTGTTCGAGAATACGGATTATGCCTCGCTGCTTGCTGGAGATCTGGTCGAGATTAGCGGTTTTTTTGATGCTGACGGAGTTCTGCACGCGACACGCATCGAGGACAAGGGCGGCAACGAGGTCGAGCTCAAGGGCACGGTTAACAGCTTTGGCCCGGCTGCTGGCACATTCCGGCTGGACGTTAACTACGGGGCCATCCAGTATCTCGTTGACTATTCTTCCATAGTTCTTCCGGCCCTGCTTGCGCAGGGTGATTTTGTCGAGGTAAAGGGAACCGTGGCAGGTACTACCATCACGGCAAGCGGCGTCGAGCCTGAAGACGAGGGCTTCGATGACAATATCGACAAGGCCAGTATAGAGGGTATTGTCACCGGGTTCGCGACAGGCGGGATTGATGATTTCCGGGTGGCGGGCCAGGACGTGGATGCTTCCGGCGCAAGCTTTTCACCGGCTGCTCTGGAAACCGGTCTTGCCGATGGCATGGAGGTCGAGGTTGAGGGCCCTGTTGTTAACGGCGTGCTGCAGGCGCTCAAGGTGGAAGCACGCGGTGGTGACTTCGAGCTTGGTGCCAGGGTGCGATCGGTCGTACCTGACGCCGGTGGACTTGGCGGCAGTATTACACTCGATTATTCCCCGGGCAGCGTGGTTGTGCTGGTAGACAGCCAGACGTTATTACGAGACGACACGGAAGTGGTTGATCCTCTGAGCCTCGCTGACATCGTCCCGGTGAATGACTTCCTCGAAGTCGAGGCCTACCTCGATGACAGCGGCAAACTGGTTGCGACTGAGGTCCGCCGCGATGACAGGGAAGATGACCTGCTACAGGGCACCGTTGACAGTTGTGACGGGGTGATATTGACCATTCTCGGCCTCGGGTTCGGGCTGGACGATAATGTCACCAGCTATGGAGATGAAAGTGAGAACCCTGTCGGATCGGCGCTCGAGTTTTGCGCGCGGGCTACTGTTGGCACCCTGGTCAGGATTGTGGATGAATATGACGATGAGCAGTTTCCGCCCATATTCCCGGATGGAATCGCGGACGAGGCCGAGCTGGAAGACTGATACAGGTTTCATCCCCTTGCGGGCGCCCGTATGGCGCCCTTTTTTTTTGCTGGCACCCGGTTGGATCTGTGGCAGGGGGTGACACAGGCAGGTTGAAGGCAAGCGTTATCCCTCGCCGGTAGATGGCAGCAGCAGTACGCATCAGCGGCGCCGCAGCCGGTATACAGATTCGCGCATGGTGTTCAGGCCTTTTTCCCTGAACCGTGGTTGCGCCTCCAGGATGTCGGTGTGTGCCAGTTGTTCTATCGAGAATCCTTCCCGGTAAAGTTCGCTGACTGCAATGGCTGAGACCGCAAACGGCGGTCCCTCCATTTTTTGCTGTTCGTAGTCCAGGGTAACCAGCAGGCCGGGCGTCTGCGGTTTCAGCAGCTGCATGATCCTGGCTGCGTAACGGGTACGTTGCGCTGCGGTGAGGGCAATCAATGCCGCGCGATCATAGAGCGCATCAATCCTGCCGATGTCGGTTGATGTCAGGTCAAAAAAGTCACCACACAGTATTTCGATGCGATCACAGGACCAGCGGGTGAAACCGGCTTCCTGCCGGATCTCGGGCGTGAGGCTGTTTTCCGCAAAAAACGCTTCCACGGCCAGCTGGCTGATCTCGTTGCCGATGACGCTGTGCCCCTGGTCCAGCAGCCAGATCATGTCCAGCGTCTTTCCGCACAGGGGGACAAAGACCCTGCTTTGCGGCTCAAGTTGCAGTGATGGCCAGTAGCGCACCAGATAGGGATTTATCTCGTTCTGGTGAAAACCGATCTGCTCTGTTTGCCAGCGGGCATGCCAGAAATCTTTGTCCATGAACTTTCCCCGGGTCGTTTACAAATCCGCTTTTTGCCACTGTCCCCAGTATAATGTGAATCCTGGTTGTGTAGTCGGGTGGCACGAGGTCCATGCAGGAGAAACATTCAGAAGATCCGTTCCGGGTTGCCTTCAGGGGGCGCTTTGAAAACATCCTGCGCTGGGAGCAGCTGGATGCGCTCTGGGAGGTGCTGGCGAAGGATGCGGCGGGGGGGTGGCATATATACGCCGTCGGTGAGCAGCCTCCCGCGCTGCCGTCCAGTCGTGAACTGCTGCAGAAGTTTCTTGTGGAAATCGACGGGTTGCTGCGCCGGGAGCATGTTGAGACGTACTGCGGAATTGTCTACACTGATTCAACAACCGCACCGACATTTGTAAAAATCTTTGATCCCCATAACCTCGGGGTTTCGTGCGGCTACAGTGATGACCCGCCTCTGCCCGGCTGGATACTTTCCAAGCTGCCTCCCGTGGACCTGAAAACGCCGGCCCCGATAACCGGAAACCGCCGTCGCTGGTGGCGGCGATTGTTCGATCACTGATTTTCATGGGATAACCGTCTGAATTTTATGTAATAAATATTAGTTATTGAAGAATATTAACCGGCTTTAATATACTGTTGCACCAGCTTCAGCCGCCATGCGGCCAGCAGCTGCAGAAGCCCCGGATGAAACACAGTCCAGCGCGCTGTAACGATGCAGCCCGGAATTTCAACCTTACACTGGAGTACAAACCATGAAGAAAGTCGCAAGTATCATTGCAATCAGCACCGTACTTGGCCTGAGCAGCGCGGTAATGGCAGCTGATGGCCAGCAAATCTATCAATCGAGTTGCCAGGCCTGTCACGCAACCGGTGCTGCCGGTGCTCCCAAGCTTGGTGACAAGGAAGCCTGGGCACCGCGTATAGCCCAGGGCGAGGATACCATGCTGG
>JASFOC010000314.1:0-3940 GCA_050116715.1 Gammaproteobacteria bacterium | reverse complement strand
GGGGCTCATTGTGCGGGTTCTTGTGCTTCAGCGCGAACACGGGCACCCGCTCGAACCCGAGTTTCTGGTAGAGGCGGATCGCCTGGCTGTTGTCATGCATGACCGACAGATCCATGTAGGCGCGTGCGCGCGCCTGGTAGTGTTCAATGAGCTGTCGCACCAGTGCCTGGCCGATGCCCGGAACGCTGGCCTGCGGGTCCGCGGCGAGGGCCCACAGGCTGGTTCCGCGCTCCGGATCACCGAACGCCGTTTTGTGATCCACGCCCATAACGGCTCCCAGGACATGATCATTTTCCGGATCCACCGCGAGCAGGAAGGTCAGCAGGCGCGATGCGTGGTTGTCCCAGAGGAAATCGGCGTCCGGTGGCACCATGTGCCGCCGGAGGTAGAGGTTGTGCACGGCTTCCGCATCTTCCCTGCTGTTCAAAAGCCGGATCATGAATCCCCTGGCGCGCAACTGTGCCGGTCGATAGCGATCCAGCCAGATGCGAAAGGTGTGTGACGGGTCGAGGAAAACCTCCTGCGGTGCCAGGGAAACGGCAACATGGGGGTCTGGTACATACAAAGCGATATCGCGGCGGTTTGGCTGCTCATCACAGAGGGTGGAAACCATTGCTGCCGGATCGTCAAAGGTCTGTGCAAATATCAGCCGTCCCCAACCGCAATCGACCACTGCCTGTCTGCGCATGTCAGACTTGCGCCCGCTGGTCATGCGTCCGTTAAAACCATGGGCACGCTGGCGCTCAAGACGAAGACGTAGTCGTTCGTTAATATTCATAGTGAACCCTGTCCTGGTATGTATTCACAGCCCGTGTTGTTGCAGCCAGTACTCCAGTAGTGTGATCTGCCACAGCTTGGAACCCCGCAGTGGCGTGATGTGGTCGCCGGGGCTTGCAAGCAAGCGGTCGATATAACTGCGCTGAAAAAGTGTGCGCCCCCTGGCGCGGTCGCTGTCGAGAACGCCCCTGACGAAATCAAGGTATTCGCCCTGAATATATTTCAGGGCCGGAACCGGAAAGTAACCCTTCGGCCGGTCGATAACTTCGTTCGGTATGACGTTGCGTGCGGCTTCTTTCAGAACACCCTTGCCATCCGACGCAAGCTTGAAGCGTGCCGGAATGCGCGCGGCCAGTTCAACCAGTTCATGATCGAGAAACGGTACGCGCGCCTCAAGTCCCCAGGCCATGGTCATGTTGTCAACCCGCTTCACCGGGTCATCCACCAGCATGACCGTGGTGTCGAGTCGCAGGGCACGGTCGATGCCATGTCGCGCACCGGGCATGGCGAAGTGACGCTCGACAAAGCTGCGGCTGTGGTCATCGCCCAGCAATTCCGGAGCAACCACGCCAGCGTACTCGGCGTGATCGCGATCGAAGAACACGCTTGCATAGACGTCCAGTGGATCGTCCGCCGCCAGCAGCGGTGGATACCAGTGATAACCGCCAAATACCTCATCGGCACCCTGGCCGCTCTGTACCACCTTGACGTGTTTCGAGACTTCATGGGATAGCAGGTAGAAGCCGATGACGTCATGACTCACCATGGGTTCGCTCATCGCATCCACACAATGTTCAAGCGCCGGAAGCAGGCGTTGGGAGTCGACGAAAATCTTGTGGTGGTCCGTGTTGAAGTGCCTGGCAATGATGTCCGAATATTCAAACTCATCACCCTTTTCGCCGCCCGCCGCCTCGAAACCAACCGAGAAGGTATTGAGTCCATGCTGTCCCTGTTCTGCGAGCAGCCCGACAATGAGACTCGAGTCCAGGCCACCTGACAGCAGTACGCCGACCGGTACGTCCGCAACCAGACGGCGTTCCACAGCCGTGCGTAGCGCATCCAGTGTGCGCTCCTGCCAGTCCTCGTATTGCAGCTCCGATTCTTCACGCGATGTTTCGTAGCGCAGTGTCCAGAAGCGATGATCGCGACTGCGGCCGTCCGGCTCGATTACCCGGATTGTCGCCGGCGGCAACTTGCGCACGCCTTTGAGTATCGTATAGGGCGCAGGTACCACGGCATGGAAGCTCATGTAGTGATGCAGTGCCACCGGATCGAGCGAGGAATCGATACCACCGCCAGCAAGCAGGGCCGGCAACGATGATGCAAACCGCACACCACTGCCTGTTTCCGCAAGATACAGTGGCTTGATCCCGAGGCGGTCGCGCGCCAGGACGAGCCGGCCGGAGTCGCGCTCCCAGATTGCAAAAGCGAACATGCCGTGGAAACGGTCAACACAGGCTGTGCCCCACGCATGGTAGCTCTTGACGATGACCTCGGTGTCGCCTGCGGAGAAAAAGCGGTAACCGAGCGAACGTAATTCGGCGCGCAGCTCCCGGTAATTGTAGATGCAGCCGTTAAACACAATGCCCAGGCCGAGCTCGTTGTCCAGCATTGGCTGCTGTGCGTGTTCGGAGAGATCGATAATTTTCAGCCGCCGGTGACCCGCGGCAAAATGATTCATCTGGAAAATGCCACCGGCATCCGGTCCACGTGGTACCAGCACTGCGTTCATCGCGCGTAACGCATCAATGTCGGGTTGCGATCCATCGAAGCGCATTTCTCCGCATATTCCACACATACTGGTCTCCGTGAGTAAAGAATTACGGGGGAATTGGTTAAACGAGTACCCCGAATACTATGACATCTACAGGAGAATTTCAGGGAGGTCGGTGATCGGGATGTCTCCTGTCTACAGGGTGTCCATCATCTGGAGCGTGCCAGCACCGGGGTGCCTGCGGGTAACTCAACAGCAAGTCCGGAAGGCATTGCCCCGATTTGGTGCGGACGTGCTTGACTGCGTTCACAAGAAAGGCTCGCCAGGGTGGCTGGCTGCATGCACGGCAGCGCAGGCAGGTAGGCTCGGCGCGCGCTTGCCGGTGTGCAGGAAAGGGATTGTCCCGTTTTGGTGCGTGCCTACGATGCAGTATCTGCCAGCCAGTCTTTCGGCTGCAGAAAGACCTCGTAGAGTTCGGCTTCAGGCGTGCCGGGCTCCGGTTTCCAGTCGTAGCGCCAGGTCACTTCCGGCGGCAGTGACATCAGGATGGCCTCGGTGCGCCCACCGGATTGCAGACCAAACAGGGTGCCGCGGTCATACACCAGGTTGAACTCCACATAGCGTCCACGGCGATAGCGCTGGAAGTCCTTTTCACGGTCCCCGTAGGTGATGTCCTTACGGCGCTCCACGATCGGAAGGTAGGCAGGCAGGTAATGGTTGCCGATGCTGATCATCAATGCGCAACAATGTTCGAAGCCCCCCTCGTTAAGGTCGTCGAAGAAAAGTCCACCAATGCCGCGTGGCTCGTTGCGGTGCCGGAGAAAGAAATACTCGTCACACCATCGCTTGTAGTGTGGATATACCTCGTCGCCGAAGGGGGTACAGGCTTCCTTCGCCAGCCGGTGCCAGTGGACCGCATCCTCGACAAAACCGTAATACGGCGTCAGGTCGAATCCGCCGCCAAACCACCAGACAGGTGCGGCGCCTTCCTTTTCGGCGATAAAAAACCGCACATTGGCATGCGAGGTCGGGACGTAGGGATTGTGCGGGTGGATGACCAGCGAGACGCCCATGGCCTGGAACGAGCGTCCGGCGAGTTCGGGGCGGGCGGCGGTTGCAGAATTCGGCAAAGACGCACCGAACACATGCGAGAAGTTGACACCCGCCTTTTCGAATACCGCGCCGCCCTCCATGACACGGGAGCGGCCTCCGCCGCCTCCTTCACGGTCCCAGCTGTCTTCCCGAAATCCGGTACCAGCGTCGACATCGGCGAGTGCCGTGCAGATGGTGTCCTGCAGGTCCAGCAGGTAGCTACGTACCTGTTCAGTGTGTGACTGGTCGATTTGATTATCAGGCATGCTGTATTCCTTGTGTTAGCCAGGACGCAGGATAGCACCGGTGATGCCATCGCGAATTTCACTGGGTCGGTTCGTGGCAGCTGCCGGATCG
>JASFOC010000313.1:0-3964 GCA_050116715.1 Gammaproteobacteria bacterium | reverse complement strand
CCGAGGCGGCTGTCGCCAGTCCGTTGCTGGAGGACATCGACCTGATGGGCGCCAATGGCATCCTGGTGAACGTCACCGCCGGCATGGATATGTCGATCGGTGAATTCGAGGAAGTCGGCAACACCATCAAGGCATTCGCCTCCGAAAATGCCACGGTGGTGGTTGGTACCGTGATAGATCCGGATATGCGGGATGAATTGCGTGTCACCGTGGTCGCAACCGGTCTTGGAAATTCGCCCAAGCAGGGGGCGACCGAGAAGCCCTCGCTGGTCCAGGTCAACCGCACGGCGACAGGTGCGGAGGATCTCGATCAGCCCACCATCCTGCGCAACAGGAAAAAGGCGGCACAGCGGGCCCAGGCGGCTGGCGGAAATTCCGCAGAGGATATGGCCTACCTGGATATCCCTGCCTTTTTGCGGCGCCAGGCTGACTAGATGTGCCGCTCTGGCGGTAAGCCGATCAATCCTGGCTGCGTGCAGCCAGGAGGTTTTTTGCCAGGAAATTCCTGTTTTTTTATATGTAAATCAGTAATAAAAATCAGACCTTACCCGTTTATTGTTGTGTTTCCGCAACTGGTGTTGTTTTTACTATACACCCGGGGGTTGTTGTGTTAACATCCCTGCGGCTTTTCTGGTACTTGTCTGAAAACTACGGGCTGCCATGAGAGGATCAATAAGGCCATGATTAGACAACGTACTCTCAAGAATGTGATTCGCGCCACCGGTGTGGGTTTGCACACGGGCGAGAAGATCTATCTGACACTGCGACCGGCACCGGTGGACACCGGTATCGTTTTCTGTCGTGTCGATCTGGAGCAGGTTGTCCAGATCGCGGCATGCCCCGAAAATGTCGGCGATACCCGGCTTTCCACTACCCTGGTGAGTGGCGGGGTCCGTATCTCAACGGTGGAGCACCTGTTGTCGGCCATGGCCGGACTGGGCATCGATAATGCCTATATCGACCTGAGCGCAGCTGAAGTCCCGATTATGGATGGCAGCGCCGGCCCCTTCGTGTTTCTCATACAGTCGGCAGGCATCGAGGAACAGAATGCACCCAAGCGTTTTATGCGCATCAAGCGCCCGGTGCAGGTGCAGGAGGGGGACAAGATAGCCCGCTTTGACCCGTTTGACGGCTTCAAGGTGGGATTTACCATCGAGTTCAACCATCCGGTATTCAAGTCAAATACCCAGCATTCGGAGATCGATTTTTCGACGAGTTCCTTCGTCAAGGAAGTCAGTCGCGCGCGCACCTTTGGCTTCATGCATGAAATAGAACAGCTGCGCGAAATCCAGCTGGCGCTTGGCGGAAGTCTGGATAATGCCGTGGTGCTGGATGATTACCGGGTGCTGAATGAAGATGGATTGCGTTACCGGGATGAATTCGTAAAGCACAAGATTCTTGATGCCATCGGTGACCTCTACCTGCTCGGTCATAGCCTGATCGGTGCCTTTACTGGCTTCAAATCCGGACATGCGCTCAACAACAAGCTGCTGCGCGCACTGGTTGCGGACGAGTCGGCCTGGGAAGAAGTGACATTCGAGGACGTCAGCAAGGCCCCGATTTCGTTTTTACAGCCGGTTCCCGTCAGCTAGAACTGGTTCCTCTCCCGGTTCTGTCCCGGTCTCCGGGGGGCAGTGGTTGCAGCCCCGGTTGGCAAGCCTCAGCAGTGCAGTTTTCAGCGCCGGGTCCGATACACTTTGTGCTGCCTGTTGCAGTGCTGTGATACCCTGCCTGCCCGGTCGGGAAACGGCTTTTTGAGGCCGCGGCGGCCGGGGTATCTCAGGCGGGCGGACACGAACATGGATTGTGCAGCGTTTTGCAGACAGCCGCCGGGCAAGTTGTTTTACCAGTTGCGGGGCATGGAAGCGCAGGCGTGCCGCCCACACGGGTGAATCGGCCGCCATTACCAGCACGGAATTCCTGATACTGAGCAGGTGACAGTGTGTATTCAGGGGGGCTGGCAGCAGCTCAGCCAGCAGGATGTCCATTTTTCCCAGGTCCCTGGAATTGGCAAGCAGGCCTGCGAGGCGTCCCGTTCCAAGCAGCTTATTGATTTTCAAGGGTTGCTTCATGAAGTAAGAACAGGTTTGGATTATGAACATCATACTATTCACAAGCCGGCGTGGACAGGTCTGGAGTTTCGAGGTCAGCCCGGTGCGTTTTGTTCTTCAGCTGGTCGCAGGGTTCGGCCTCATGCTGATCCTTGCATTGTACGCCGGCACCCGGCTCGGACAGCAAGAGACGGGTTTTCGTTCTGACTGGCAGGATACCATCCGCGGTCAGCAGTCGAGGCTTGCCGAGGTGCGACGCAACGCGCAGACTGACCTGGATGCACTTGCGCTGCGCCTGGGTCAAATGCAGGCCCAGATGTTGCGCCTGAACGCCCTCGGCGAGCGTCTCGTTATACAGGGGAATCTGGACAAGGATGAGTTCGATTTCGATGCCGAACCCGCGGTCGGCGGCCCCGGCAGCAGCATTGCCTCCGAGTCTGTTGCCTACCCGGATTTCATGACCATGCTGGACGAACTGGCTGCGGGGTTGGACGACCGCGAGCAGAAGCTGTCGGTGCTGGAAAGCCTGCTGATGAGCCGGAATCTCAGCGAACGTGTCATGCCTTCCGGCAGACCGGTCGAGGACGGCTGGCTCTCATCGAAATACGGTAAACGCAACGACCCCTTTACCGGCAAGCAGGAGTTTCACAAGGGACTGGACTTTGCAGGCAAGAAAGGCTCTGAAGTGATCGTGGTGGGCGACGGCGTGGTTACCTGGGCAGGAGACCGTTCCGGTTATGGCAACCTGGTCGAGGTCAGCCACGGCAACGGTTATGTTACCCGCTACGGGCACAATCAAAAGCATCTGGTCAAGGTGGGTGACACTGTCAGGAAGGGGCAGCAGATCGCGCTGATGGGGTCGACCGGTCGCTCGACCGGTCCCCACGTGCATTTTGAGGTTTTACGGGACGGCAAGACCGTTAATCCTGCCAGCTACCTTGGTGACTAGAGCCTGATTCCCGGCGGGTTTTAGCGTTGCGCCGCGGGCCTGGCCCGGCCTTGCCCGGTATTGCAGCCCACCTGCTAATTTGCAGGCACATGCGTTATTATCCCCCTCTTACTTTTTTCATTACGTCTTCAGGAAATTCATGGCGCTCAATATTATTCGCAAGGTGTTCGGCAGTCGCAATGAACGCCAGTTAAAACGCATGTCCCGGGTGGTAAGCCGCATCAATGAGCTGGAAGGTGCGGCCACTGCGCTGTCTGACGATGAGCTGCGTGCGCGGACGGATGACTTCCGCAAACGCCTTGCAGACGGCCAGACGCTGGATGATATCCTGCCCGAGGTTTTCGCAACCGTCCGCGAGGCAGCACGCCGGGTACTTGGCCTGCGCCACTTCGACGTGCAGCTTATCGGCGGTATGGTGCTGCATGAAGGCAAGATCGCAGAGATGCGTACCGGTGAGGGCAAGACGCTGGTGGCGACCCTGCCGGCCTACCTGAATGCCCTGACAGGCAAGAGCGTGCACATCGTCACGGTCAACGACTACCTCGCCAGACGTGATGCTGACTGGATGGGCAAGGTGTTCGAATTTCTGGGGATGACGACCGGCGTTACCGTGTCCGGACAGCCCCACGATGAAAAGCAGGCTGCATACCGTGCTGATATCACCTACGGCACCAACAACGAGTTTGGTTTTGACTACCTGCGTGACAACATGGCATTTACCGCGCAGGAGCGGGTCCAGCGGGGTCGCTGCTTCGCTGTTATTGATGAAGTCGACTCCATTCTCATCGACGAGGCCCGCACCCCGCTGATCATCTCCGGCCCGATGGATGAGCGTTCCGAGCTGTACCTCAAGATCAACGCGCTGATACCCGAGCTGAGCCTGCAGGAAGAAGAGGGTGGTCCGGGTGATTACACGCTCGACGAAAAACACAAGCAGATATTTCTCACCGAGGCGGGGCACGAA